>JAKJAB010000251.1 GCA_022707725.1 Chloroflexota bacterium
GCCCGCTGTGGACGGCGTAGTGTTTGGCCGTCGCCGAAAGCTTGAGATATTTCGGATTGTCGCCCTGTAGAGCCTTGATGAACGTTACGCCCATCCGCGTGGTCAGGTAGGGGTCCTCGCCGTAGGTCTCCTGTCCCCGGCCCCAACGCGGATCGCGGAAGATGTTGATGTTCGGCGTCCAGAAGGTGAGGCCATAATACTGCGCGGAGCTGCCGTCTTCCCCCAACGCGGCATGATGCTTGGCGCGCGCCTCGTCGGAGATCGCCACAGCAACTTCGTGCAGCAGATCGACATTCCACGTTGCCGCCATACCGATGGCCTGCGGGAAGACCGTCGCGATGCCGGCCCGCCCCACCCCGTGCAGGCACTCATTCCACCAGTTGTAGGCCGGTATACCCAGGCGCTCGATTGCCGGCGCCCCATGCAGCATCTGCGAGACCTTCTCCGGCAACGTCATGCGCGAGATCAAATCGGCCACCCGCACCGAGGTAGGTTGAGCGGGATCGGCATAAATCGCCTTTTGTGATGTAGTTTTAGTTTTCATCGCAGCTCCTCTACTCGAATCATAAGTTCAACATGATGGATTGTAACTTGGGTTCGAACAACCCAATTCTCGCTCAGCACTCCCTATACTTTAGTGCAATAAGGGAAATATGCAAACCGCTTATGCCAAAAGCCTGGAGGCCAGTTGCCCGTTTTTCCAATCAGGATAAACTAGGGGGGATAATTGAAACGCATGGACGCCGGGGAGTTCCACTGAGAGGCTGACATCGGCCCACTGTAAGCGGTTCACAATGACTACCCGACGAATGACTATCAGACGACGGAGGAGGATGTATGATCGGGAGAGCCACCACCTGGCAAAAACTTATGGAGCAACGCCACGGCTCGCTCTTTATCGGGCGAGAACGCGAGCAAGAGCTATTCCGCCTAAACTTCTTATATCAAGTGCCCGCTTATCTGATTTTCGCCTTGCTCGGGCCGGACGGCGTGGGCAAGAGCGCGTTACTGACACAGTTTTGCGCTATCGCAGAAGAACATAACGCTGTGGCGGTGCAGGCCGATGCGACCCAGGCCACTGCCGTCTGTGAACAGACCATTCTACAGACGATGCTCCGGTTGGCGCAGCAGTTCGCCGAGGCGGGGACGCCATTCTCGGCCTTCGAGGAACGCTACGAGGAATACACAGCCTGCACGCGCATCGTCGCCGAGGACTTCCACACACCGGGCGGGGTGTTCGATCTGCTCGGTGACGTGGCCGAAGCGCAGGAGATGCAAACCGAGGCATGGAACAAGTACCTGTTCGAGCGTTTCGGCAACCCGGCCAAGATCGCGCTGGTCAAAACGCCGGTCGAAACGCTGACCCAAATCTTCGTCAAGGACATGAATGCCTGGGCGACCGTGCGCGCTATCGTCGTGGGATTCGATGATTGGGAGCAGCTCGGCCCGCACCTGCAGGCCTGGCTGCAAGGCTTACTCACCCGTTATGAGATGCGCGCCAACATCTGGCTCATCCTGGCAGGCACACAGCCTCTCGATAAGACGTGGACGGCCTTCCACCCGGTGACGGCGACCTTCACGCTCCCGCCGTTCACCGAGGACGAAACCCGCGCCTATCTCACCGCTGCTGGCGTTGCTGATGCGGATCGCGCGACCGACATTGTGACCTTCTCCGCCGGGCTGCCGGCGTTGGCGCGACTGCTGGCGAGCGCCGAAGGCGGGCGCGCCGGCGACCTGGCGCTCACGCCGGTGGATCGCTATCTCAAGTGGCTCGACCCCGCGCAGCGCCGTGAGGCCGTCCTCCAGTGCGCCGTTGCGCGCCGTCTGGATACCGACATTGTCCATACGGCGACGGATAGCGCCAATCCCGACCTGAGCGCGTGGCTGTTGGCTTCGCCGCTGGTTGTGTCAGCGTCTGGATCCACACGCTATCATCCGGAATTGCGCCGCCGCCTGCTCGATTTCGCGCAGCAACAAGCGCCCGCGCTGGTACAGGCCGCCCACACCCGACTCCACGACTATTACCACCGACGCAGCGCCGAGAATGGTACCACTGCTGCTCCCGGTGGTCTCACGCTCTATCGTGACGCGCACTGGCGCGCCGACAAGCTCGAGGCACTGTATCACGGATTGATGCTCAAAGACGTGGAGACCATCCAACAAGGCGCAACCACCTTCCTTACGGCGCTGCACGTCTATTACCCGCTCGCTGGTGAGATCGCGGCGACATGGCAAGAGGCGGTCAAAGGACAATTGACAGAAAATCTGGTGACCCAATGGGGCGAGCTTTTGCGTATGGCATGGCAGGCGCTGGAACAACAAGACTGGGAAGCCTTCCTGGCGTTCTGCGATGCCTGCGCGCAGCGCGAGGATGCAGGTGAGACAATACAACGCGAACTCCAGGCCATCCGCCCTATTGTCCTGGCCCGCCTGGGACGTTTCGCTGCCGAGCCGGCAGCGAAAACGCTCGAGGGAGGCAGCTTCGAACGCGAGCCAATTGCTGCTGAAGAATCCCCACAAATGCCTGAGCCGGCTGTGCCAGAAAGTCCACCACCCGCAAACTTGCCTGTAGTAGCTATACCCATCAGCGACGTTGAAGAAAAAACACAAGCTGAAGCCGGACTGGCGGCTGAATCCGCAGTTCCGTCTCACCTGCTTATCAAGGAAACGCCAACGCCGCTCAAGGAAGACATCACCACGCCGATGACGCCGGTCACGGCCAAAGTCGCCGTGCCGGAGACGGGCGCCCCGAAAGACGAAGTTACTTACACCGCCGCAGCGCCAGTAGTCGGCGCAGAAACGCTGCCTGAAGAAACCGCCATACCCGAAGCATTGGCCTTGCCGGAGGAACCCAACGTTCTTGAAGAACCGGAAACATCGGAGGGCCCCATCACGCCCGAGGAACCCGAGACCTCATCTGCTCCCTACTCCCAACTCCCTACTCCCGCCCCTGAAATCCAGGCTGCCGACTATCACCACCGCGCCACCATCTACCTGAACATGGGCGAATACGACAAGGCCATCCTCGAATATAACAAGGCGCTGGAACTCGATCCCGCGTACATTCCCGCCTATTACGACCGCGGTCTGGCCTACGCGCAGCGCCAGCAACACGCGGAAGCCATCGCCGACTTTAGCAAGGCGCTCGCGCTCAACCCACAGCATGCGGACCCGCGACTCGCGGGTGCCTACTACAACCGGGGATTGGTCTACGCTCGGCAGAGCGCCTTCGCCGAGGCCATCGTCGATTACGATCAGGCGCTGAGCCTCCATCCCGAAGACCCCCTGATTTTCAACAGCCGTGGCAACGTCCACTATAACACCAAAGATTACGCCCGGGCCATCGCCGATTACGATCAGGCGATCCAACTCGATGCCACGTATGCCGATGCTTATCTCAACCGGGGATTGGCCCACGCCGCCCTTGAGGAGTACCAGCGCGCCATCGCCGATTACAACCAGGCCCTCGCACTCAACCCCGAAAGCGCCATCGCCTACAACTATCGCGGACAGGCTTACGCCCGGTTGCAACAGTATGCGCGCGCGTTAGAAGATTATACCCAGGCTATTACGCTCGATCCAAACTACGCCGTGGCCTACAACAACCGCGGTCTATGTTACGTGCGGATGGGCAACCACACCCAGGCCATTGCCGAATATCGGCTCGCCGTCATCGCCAACCCGCAGTATGCCACCGCCTACTACAACGCCGCCTGCGCTGCCGGCCTGATGAACAACGCCAGTGTTGCCTGCACCTGGCTAGAAAAGGCCATCGCCCTCAATCCGCGCTACCGCACTCTGGCGCAACGTGATAACGACTTCGAGTACATTCGGGGCAACAAAAAGTTCCAGGCATTGTTGATGGGGTAATTGGACATTGGTAATCGGTAATTCGCCAATTGTCTCCTGTCATTCGTAAAAGGAGAATTTGTATGCAACCATTTATTTATCAGGCGCCGACATCCGTTGGGGAGGCGGTGGCGCTGCTGGCAGATCCGGCTTGCAGAGCGCGGCCCTTCGCCGGAGGGACTGACCTTCTGGTGCAAATGCGCCGCGGTCTGTTCGCGCCGGAGATGCTGGTGGATGTCAAACGCATCCCCGAATTGAACCGTATCGACTTCGATCTCGTCGAGGGGCTGACCATCGGTGCAGCCGTCCCCTGCGCGTGGCTGTGCGATCATCCGGCTGTGCGGCAGCACTATGCTGGGCTGATCGATGCCGTGTCCATCATCGGCGGGACGGCGATTCAGTGGCGCGCGACACTCGGCGGCAATCTCTGCAATGCCGCGCCAAGCGGCGACTCCATTCCGGCGCTCATCGTCCTCGGTGCGACGGCGATGCTCGCCGGTCCACACGGCGCTCGTACCGTCCCCGTGGCCGACTTCTGCATCGCGCCGGGAAAAACCGTGCTCCGTCCCGGCGAACTGCTCATCTCGCTGCACGTCCCATCCCCTGCAACCCGTACCGGCGCGCGCTATCTGCGCTTCATCCCGCGCGGCGAAATGGACATCGCCGTGGCCGGCGCGGGCGCGTGGCTTGCGTTGAGCAACGATCATGCGACCATCACGGACGCGCGCATTGCTCTGTCCGCCGTCGCGCCGACGCCGCTGTGGGTGAAAGCCGCAGGCGAGGCGCTCATCGGCAAGCCGCCCACAGCAGAAGCCTTCGTAGAGGCGGCCAAAATCGCCCAGGAAGCCGCCCGGCCCATCAGCGACGTGCGCGGCACAGCGGCGCAACGGCGTCACCTGGTCGGCGTCCTCACCCGGCGCGCCCTGCGCGGCGCACTCCAACGCGCAAAAGGAGAAGCCTGCCATGACTAGCAAAACACTCGTCTCCGCGACGATCAACGGCGAACCTGTCGAATTTCTGTGTGAACCACACCAAAGCCTGCTGGAATGTCTGCGCAACGTGCTAGGGCTGACCGGCACGAAGGAAGGCTGCAACGACGGCAATTGCGGGGCGTGCAGCGTGCTGCTGGACGGTCAACTGGTGAATTCGTGCCTCGTGCTCGGCGTCGAGATCGAGGGGCGCGCCGTCACCACCGTCGAAGGGCTGGCGGATTGGCGCGGGCTGCATCCCATCCAGCAGGCATTTCTGGAGGCGGATGGCTTCCAGTGCGGGTTCTGCACACCGGGCATCCTCATCGCTACCAAAGCGCTGCTCGACCGGAAGCCGAATCCCACGGAGGCGGAAATCCGCACGTGGCTGTCGGGCAATCTGTGCCGCTGCACCGGTTATGATAAGATCGTCCGTGCGGTGCAAGCTGCAGCGCGCCACCTGAACGTCGCCGGCCAGGAGGTGAACGAATGAACGCACAAACGAACAAACCATTCGCCGTCGTCGGCAAACGCCTGCCGCGCTACGACGGCGCGGACAAAGTGACCGGCAAGGCCATCTTCGGGCCGGACGTCGCGCTGCCGGGGATGCTGTACGGCTTTGTCCTGCGCAGCCCGCACGCCCAC
>JAKJAB010000252.1:0-1547 GCA_022707725.1 Chloroflexota bacterium
CTCCTGCTGGATCACAATCCAGCGGTCCACAAGCGCTTCTGCTGGATTACAATCCAGCAGCTCGCAATCCCTCCCAAAAGCGAATCACCGTCTCGATGCCTTTGTAGAACATAGGGACGTGAAATTTCTCGTTCGGCGAGTGCAGCCGGTCGTCGGGCAGGCCGAAGCCCATCAGGATCGTCTCGATGCCGAGCGCCCGCTGGAACGTCGCCACGACGGGGATGGAGCCGCCCTCGCGCATAAAGATCGGCTCGACGCCGAAGGTCTCGGCGTAGGCGCGGAACGCCGCCTGCATCGCCGGGCTGTCGCGCCGCACAATCGCGCCCTCGCCGCCGTGCAGATCGCGCACTTCGACCGTGACGGCGGGCGGTGCAATCTGCGTCAGGTAATCCGCCGTCAGGCGCGCAATCTCCTTCGGGTTTTGATCCGGCACGAGGCGCATCGAAATCTTCGCATACGCTTCGCTCGGCAGGACCGTCTTCGCGCCAGGCTGGATGTAGCCGCCCCAGATGCCGTTCACGTCCAACGTGGGGCGCGCGGACGCGCGTTCGACGACGGTGTAGCCCGGTTCGCCCCAGTCCGCTTTCACGCCGGCCTCTTCGAGCCAGGCCGCGTGATCGTAGGGCAGCTTCGCCAGTTCGGCGCGCTCGTCGGGGTCGAGGTCGCGCACGCTGTCGTAGAAGCCGGGGATGGTGATGCGTCCGTCCGCATCCTGAAGCTGCGCGATCAGCCGGCAGAGCGCGTTGATGGGGTTGAGCACCGCGCCGCCGTAGATGCCGGAGTGCAGGTCGTGGTCCGGCCCGGTCACTTTCACCTCGAGGTACGCCAGTCCTCGCAGCGCGTAGACGATGGTGGGTTTGTCCATCCCCAAGATGTGCGTATCCGAGATGAGCGCCACGTCCGCCGCCAGCAAATCCGTGTGCGCGAAGACAAAGGGGTTGAAGCTAGGGCTGCCGATCTCCTCCTCGCCCTCGAAGATACACTTGAGGTTGACGGGCGGCGCGCCCACGGTTGCTTTGAACGCCTCGGCGGCCTTGAGGTGGACGAACACCTGCCCTTTGTCGTCGGAAGCGCCGCGCGCGAAGAGAGCGTCATCCACCACCGTCGGCTCGAAGGGCGGCGTGCGCCACAATTCCAGCGGCTCGGGCGGCTGGACGTCGTAGTGCCCGTAGACGAGCACCGTCGGCGCATCCGGGCCGGCCGCCAGCCACTCCGCGAAGACGATGGGATGGCCCGTCGTCGGCATGGCCTCGGCGCGCGGAAAGCCCACGTCCAGCAACGCATCGCGCAGCCACGCCGCTGCGCGTTCGATGTCGGTCTTGTGTTCGGCCTGCGTGCTGATGCTGGGGATGCGCAAAAAGGCTTTGAGTTCTTCCAGGAATTTATCGTGATGGGTTCGAGCGTAAGTTATAGGGTTCATAGCACCTCGCATAGAATGGGAGAAAGGTTAAGGGTCAAGAGTCAAGAGAAATGAGAAATGAGAAATGAGTCATTCGGCGTTTGTGATTCGGAATTCGCTACTCGCTACTTTGAACGATGCAGGCGGG
>JAKJAB010000252.1:1639-5447 GCA_022707725.1 Chloroflexota bacterium
GGCGGGATCGAGCCACAAAGCGTAGGCGTCCGGCGGCAGGATGACGGGCATACGGTCGTGGATCGGCGCGAGCAGGGCGTTCGGCTCGGTGGTGATGATGGCGCAGGAGAGGACGGGCGTATCGTCGGGCCGCCACAACTCCCACAATCCGGCAAAAGCGAACGGCTTTTTCGTCGCCAGTTGGACGTACACCGGCTGCCTGGCTTTGCTGCCCGGGATGGTCTGCCATTCGTAGAACCCGTCCGCGAGGACCAGACAGCGTCGCCGCAGGTAGGCCGCGCGAAACGACGGCTTCTCTGCCAGCGTCTCCGCGCGCGCGTTGATCAACCGGTTGCCGATTCCCGGGTCCTTGGCCCAGGAGGGGATCAAGCCCCATCGAAAGAAGCTGGCGCGCCCGGCGGTGTTGTTGGGGACGACCAGCACGTCCTGCGCAGGCGCGATGTTGTAGCGCGGCTCTATCTCCGGCGGGAACGTGAAATCGGGAAACGCCTCGACCAAATCGTCCAGGTTCACGCCCAACGAAAAACGTCCGCACATCGCAACACCTCAGTTGAGAAAACGACGCGCCGAAGACCGGTCTCCAGCGCGCGCCAAGCCCCGCGAAAGCCCCCCGGCCTCTGCCGGGGCCCCGGCCTCTGCCGGGGTTACTGCACGGGAACGTCCAACGTATCGAGCGGCGGGAGCGATAAGCCCGAAAAAGCGTCGGCGCTCAGCCATTGCGTGCTGTCCACCGCGACGCCGTTGACCCACATTTCCCAATGCAGGTGCGCGCCCGTCGAAAGGCCGGTGTTGCCGACCAGCGCGAACGCCTCGCCGCGCTGCACGTGCTGCCCCACCTCCACGTCGATCCGCGAGAGGTGCCAGTAGCCGGTGACCAGGCCGCCGCCGTGATCGAGCAGCACCGCGTTCCCGCGCGCCTCCAGACGTTCGGCGAGCAATACCACGCCGTCCGCCGGCGCGAGCACGCGCATCCCACCCCACGCGCGGTAATCCACGCCGGAGTGATACCCATCGACCATCCCGCCATACGAGCGCCGGTCGCCGTATCCGGCTGAAACCGGGACTTGCTGCGGCAACGGAAAGGCGAGCGGCAACTCCCAGGCGCGTTCGGGCGTGCGGATAGCGCGCCAGGCCGCCAGGTAGTCCAACTCGCCCTGCATCAACTCGGGGTCCATGAGCTTCGAGAGCGCGCCAGGTGGATCGATGTACTGGAAACCATATCGCCCGGCGCTGACGTCCAACGGAACCGTGAACGCCGTTTCTAACCCATCCGATTGCACGGTGATTTTCACCGTGTACGCGCCCGCGTCCATCAACGCCGAAAGCCCGACCAGCGCGTAGAGGTGGGCGTCGTCCAGCGGATAACACGGCTCGCTCTGCTCGAGGTAGCGGATCTCACAGGCCGCCGGCTCCGCCGTCTCAAGGACGAACAGCGCAGTGCGTCCACGGGTGACCGGCTGCGGCGAGACGGACAGCGCCGACACCGGATACGGCAGGCAAGTCCCCGTCTCCGCTTCTGCGCCGGGAAGCTGCACGCTTTTGCCGGCGTACAACGGCGCCGGGTTGAGGCGCAGCACTTCCCAGAGCGGCAGGTTATGCTTCACCGCGAGGGCCAACGGCGTATCGTCCGCGTGGGCCGCGACGAGGAGGCGGGGTTCAGGCGGCGGCAGGTTGACTGCGCTGCCGACGCCCAACAGCGCCGGGTTGAGCAAACGGTTCGCCTCCGCCACAGCGGTCACGTCCATGCCGCTGCGCTGCGCCAAACAGCCCACCTTCTCGCCCCACTGCAACGTGTGCGCCGTCCACGCGCTCAGGTCGGCAGGCGCAGGAACTTCATCAACCGCTGGAGGAGCAACGGAGGATGTGGGCGTGACAGGCAAACGGCCCGCTGCTACGGGACGAGCGCAGAAAAAAGTCAGGCACAGGGCCAGGATTAACCAGGTTTTTCGCCGCATTGATGATAAATCCCGAATAAGTCATAAAAACGTCACAATATTATTATCATAAGCCCAAAAATGGAAAAGTCAAATGGCGTAGAACAGCAAACCGGCGCGTTCTTTGGGGAAGAACGCGCCGGTTCGGCTCAAAGCGTGCGCCGGTTGCGCTTCACGTTTGCGTCCTCGCTAGCGCCGTAAGCAGCGCCCATACCCACGCCTGCGATGACGGCCAGCGGCAAATAGAGGCCGTTGTTTAGCGCCAGTAACCCCACAACGACGCCGAGGAGCAGCCCCGCAACAAGGCCATACCTGGCGTACAGGCGTGTATAATATCCCGGCGGCGCAAGCTGGTGCGCTTTGACGAAATGGTCGGTCATCAGGCGCAACTGCTGAGCCTGATACTGCCGTTGCGCTTTTGAGCCTGGAAGTTCCGGGAATTCTTCCTCCATACGGTTCAACGTATGCTGAAAACTGCGGCAAGTTTCGCACGTATCGGAAGTCTCTTTGACCCGCAACGCCACCCGCAGCATCAGGTCGATTTGATACGCGCGCTGCTGCTTGTCGGTGAAGTTTGGGCGGCTCTCTTCGATGTTCCGAGCCAATTTCCGATACCACATCTCGTCTTTGTACATCGCACCCCTTTCCGGCCATAGCCTCTGAACGTCAAAGCGTTGAGAACGTTACCGGGCCAGCGCCCCCATCGGGTCCCACGGGGGAAGCACGACCGGCTCGGTTTCGAGAACCGCCAGCAAATCGGACGGGAGATAGCGTTTGCTCACAGCAATTTCGTAGAGGTACTCTTCGAACCAGCGGTCCGTCATCAGCATATAGCCTTTGTCGCCGCGCTCCACGCCCCAACTGTTCTCGACGCGCCATTTCAACGGGCGCCCGGCCTCGTCCAAATCGACGCCAGTGAGCAGCATCGCGTGGGTCATCCGGCTGTGTCCATAGTCCAGCCGCCCCGCCTTGTCGAGGGCGAACGGCACGCCGTACACCAGCTCGTAATCGTACACGTCCATATCCAGCAGGCCCAGATCCTCCTGCAGCATTTGTTCTACGTCGCTGCCGAACCACACGGCCTGTCCATCCACGACGCTGTCTGCGGCGGCTTTCTTCAAAACTTCGACGTCCGCGTTGAGGTAACGCACCGGCTGCCCGCCGACGACGTTGCCGAGGTACGCTACCGTGTAGAGTTTGCGGTAGGGTTTGTCCTGCGTGGGCGCGTGGATGAGGCACACCATATCGTCCAGGTCGATGCCGACGTACTCGGCGTAGAATTCCTGCGGCGTGATGGCGCCGCGGCGGTGGAAGGCTTTGTCCTTGTCGCGCCACGCCCAGTCGAAGCTGGCGGGCGGTTTGCCGAAGTGAATCGTGAGCATGCGGTGGAAGTCCGTCAGCATAGCGGCTTTCGCCTGCCGCAAACCGTCCACGCCGGCGCCCTGCGCGGACATGTTCCGCAACGTCTGGGCGAACTCACGCAGTTTCGCCACGAGGCGGCTGTTCATCGGCCACGAGGCGGCGCAGCTCTTCGTCTCCGGCATCACGGTCTTGGGAACGACGCCGTATTTCTTGACCAGGCTCACGAACATATCCCACTGCCCGGCGTCAGAGAGGGGGTCGGCGAGCAGCCACATCACCAGCCGCCCGTCCAGCGGTTCGGCCCGCGTTTCGATGATGTTTTCCAGGAAGAAGTTGGCCTTTTCCAGCTTGTCCCAGTACATCAAGTAGGCCTGGGAAAGCTCGAAGTTCTCCACTTTCAGGTTCATCTTCTGAATCGCCGCCAGCCTCAGTACGTTGAGGCCGGCGAACATCCAGCAGCGCCCGGTCGCGCCCTGGTTGGTCGCTTCCGGCGTCTCGATGAGGTGCGAATA
>JAKJAB010000253.1 GCA_022707725.1 Chloroflexota bacterium
GCATCCGCATCAAGGGCAGTTTCTGGGTGTACTATCAGGGGGAATCCCACAAGGTGCGGGACGTGAAATTGGCGCAAGGGCAAGCCCGCTTTTGGCATCAGGTGTGGGTGACGCAACAATACTTTGGGCCGGTGCATTTGGCGCTGGCGCGGCCTAACGGACTGCGGGAATGTTGGTACGTGCTCAGTGATGAACCCACCGATAGGGATACCTTTACCGAATATGGCGCGCGGTTTGATATTGAGGAGAACTTCCTGGATGACAAATCGAACGGTTTCCAACTGGAAGCTTCGCTGATTCGTTCGGCCCAAGCGCTGACACGGCTGTGTTTGGTGCTGGCCGTTGCCACGCTCTATCTGGTGGCCCAGGGAACTGAAGTTGTGGCCCACGGCAAACGACGCTGGGTAGACCCGCATTGGTTTCGAGGGAACAGCTACTTGCGCATCGGCTGGCAGTGGGTGAAGACCGCTCTCTATAAACAAGGCCTGGAATTGCTTACCCATGTGCACCTTTCGGGTAAACCCGATCCCGAACCCTCGCGGGCTTCTAACAAACAGTTCCACCAACGCCATCAACGTCAACTCCAGGCGATCTCTTCTAACCTTTGCGCCTGACTTTTGTCAGTCAACCAGCCCCGGAGACTATGATCCTCACCACACATCCAATCCGATGGCGCAAGAAGTCTTTCGTCACGTTTGTGAGCCGCTCTTTTATCAAGATGCGCATGGAGAGTTGCACGGACTTCTTGCAGAGGATGTGATTGTCTATAACGATGGGGGGCGCGAGGCGATCGTTCGATTGCGTCCCGGCATTACTTTTCACGATGGTGTGTTGTTGACAGCAGACGGGGTGGTGAAGAGTTTTGAAAGATTGTTGCAATTCGGCGCTTCACCACTCTTAAAGGATTTGCGTGATGTAAAAATCTCTGTTGGGTCTGATGATCTCACCGTTGTTTTCACGCTTCCTTATCCTGATTACGAATTTGCCAAGCTGGTTCTATCCAGCTCATACGCGGCGATTGTTTCTCCTCAATCGGGTTTTTGGACAGAGCCGGGCCTGGTTGCCTGTACGGGACCCTATCAGTTTGCCGTATCTACTTATCGGTCTGATCGCTCTGTGACATTGCTTCCCTATTCCGGCTATCGTCGTCGCCCTCCTTATTCAGAAAACTCCGGCCCACCGGTTATTCGGCGTTTGACCTATGTTTTCGAACCAAATCGTGATGCTCGTTTGAAATTGCTGAGAGACGGTCCTGGCTGTGTTCTTAGTTTGAGTTCTGGTGAGACGATTTCCCCAGCTTCTTCTCATTTTCGTTATTATTCGGCGACAGGGGGGATCACGTATTTGGGGTTCAATTTTCAGCGTCAACGCTGGCATGATCTCCGCGTTCGCCTTGCGATTGCGATGGCTATTGACAAAGAATCGCTTGCGGCGCAGGGACTCTTTGCTGTGGCTGAAACGCCCCTGGCTCCTGAAAGCATCGGTTATGATGCCAGTGTAGCGAAGTTCGGCTATGGGTACGACCCGCAACGCAGCCGTGAGCTTCTATCTGCTGCCGGATTTGATGTGGCGTCGGAGATCGTCCTATTGATCCCCGAAAGTCGTACTTATCGTGATCTGGCAGCGGATATACGGCAAAAATTGATGGCTATAGGTTTTTCCCAGATTCGAATTCGCGAAATTCCCCGGGAAGACCTGCTCACGCAACGTCAGGATTTCGACCTGCTTATTTTCGACTATGCCTGGGGTGATTACACAGCTTTAGGGATTTTCCTGGGAGCGGGGCCGCGCAATCTCCTTAACTACCCGGAGGGCGACGTTGCTGATTTGATTGCGCTGGCGCGCATGCAGGCGGATGAGAACGCGCGGCGCGACATGATTCTGGAAGCTCAGAAGATTGTCTTAAGCGAGGCGATCTGGCAGCCGCTTCTTGTTCGCCGTATCATCTTTGCCGTAGATGGCCGTTGCGTTTCCGGCGAACGCTCGACGCCCTCCGGCGAGCTTATCTTTTGGGACGCCAATACTGATTTTTCCCCCTTTTGACGCCTCGCTGTGAGATTTCATCATAAATCCTCATAACTTTTCACATCTCCGCGCGCAATTTTCGCTATAGTGAGACATGCCACCGGATTTCCGGTGAGTATTTCTGATTGCCGGGATACAAAACTTGAGCCAGGGGTGGCTTTCAGGTATCCGGCATTCTGCTTGGGAGGCAGAGATGACGCGAAGGTTGCAATGGAAATGGATTGTCTTGGCAGTTGCTGTTTTGTTGTTGATTCCAACTGTAGTATGGGCTTTCAACGGCTCATATTCCCCCACCGGTCATTGGGTTGGCGTTTACGAGCACACTTCCTATAGTTGTCCGGGAACGACCAACTCAGGGGGCAATGTGCGAAGCGATGACATTGTCGAGATACGGACGACCATGAATTGGGACACGGCTCACGCAAACAGCGTGAAAGATTACAGCCGAAACGGAGGCTACTATACCCACGATATTACTGATATGAGTGACACCCTCAACGGCTGGTGTTTGTGGACCAATTTCCCCAGTCCTTACTATGACTGGGACGATGATGATAACGATGGAAAATGGGAGGAAACCGAGGTCGTGGCTCAGGATACGGCTTTTCCTGTCGTAAGCCAATATTACTCCGTCAATTCCTACTTCACGCGCTGGCATTGGGTTTGCACTAAGAAGAATGGGGAATGGGATTGTGCGTGGGTTTACGAAAGCGGCGGTGGTAACGTTGCGATTACCCCCGCTATTTCAAAATGGCAGGGATGGCCGTATTATGAGTACCAAACGCTGCACTACGACGGTGATCCCGTCAATGTGAGTTACGGGAACAATCCTTTGCAGACAATGGAGGTCGAGTCCTCTGTGATGGTTCCGGAAGCCGTTACGGTAGACGCAGACCTTCCTTATACGTTTTCCGTAGAAGTGGCTGCAGTCCAAAATTTGAAAGCTCGCCTCAATGTTCCTGTCGGCATGGAGGCGTTGTCCGATTACCAGGCGTGGTCTTTGAGTCTTGCGCCTGCGATGCAGGCGGCCGGCCTCGACTCTTCGGATGTGGTCATAACTTTCCGGCAACCGCTCTCGCCGGTTGAGTTTGACGCTTTCCTGAAGGAGCACGCTGTTGATGTCAGTGTTGTACGCGCCGAGTATCAGGTCGCCGATGAGACCGGCGCCATGCAAACCTGGACAACGTATGTTCGTAATCTCCCCGGGACCGATTTTCTGTTGTTGGATGAGGCGGCTCGCAATGCCGTCGGCGCTGATTTGAACGTTCAGCACGGCGCGGTCGCTTTGTATGGCGCGGTTCCGCTTTCTCAGCTTGCTGCTTTGAACGGCGATTCTCGGGTCTTTCTGGCCGATTCTGCTCCGGGTTACATCGCTTCTCTGCTTTCTGATCAGGCAGAAGTCCAAGAGATTCTGGGCAAACTTCGTGAGGAGATGCGCGAAAGTCTGCGGGAAGAGGTCCTTGCGTCGGCGGAAGCAATGCCCCCTGATGCTTTGGCTTCTTTGGACGTAGATCGGGAAGTCGAACGTTTCTTCGAGTTGTATCCTGATAGAGCGCCTCGCGTGATTGTGAGTGTTCCCGATTTGTGGATGGCTGTGAGGGATTCTACGCCAAAGAATTGAGCTTGATGGAGGTTATTATGCAGTTAAAACGCTATCGTTTTGTGCTGGTATTGGCAGTTTTGCTGGTCGCCGGGTTGCTTGTCGCTGCATTTTGGCTTCACCCGCTCACCCGTTACCAGACTTATCATGCTGCATCGCGCTTCTATGATGCGCTGATTAAGGGCGACTATGCACAAGCTTTTGATCATCTCGCTTACTATGATCGCTATTCTGATCTTATGCCTGAAATTTCGCGAACAGAGGCCAAGTCGATTTGGACTGAGCGGGTTGACGCCTTACGTGAGGCGGAGGTTTATCTTGTGGACATGGCTGCGCTGGAGGTACACTTCGACGATGGCTATCCGGTCGGAACGGCCCGTGTGACGGTGATGGATCGCGGGGAAGCTGTCACGGTTGTCCAGCAGATTCATTTTGTTGAACGCGCCGGCTCATGGATGGTCCAGGAGGTTTTCCCGGATCCAGATGTGAGCGCGGCGGCCATCACTCAAATCAGCCAGGCCATCAGTGGTTTGGTCAAGCCGATTAATGATTAAAAGTAGTAACTATGCCAGGACTTACGCAAGACGAAACGGTTGACCAAAGGCGTCAAGCTGCTATGCTAACAGAATGAACCCGAAAACAGAACGCGTAACTCGCTTGGATTATTGTCAATATCTGTTGGTGAGTCAGATGAACTACACGCTGACCAACTACGCTGATCATACCGATAAGTTCAGCCATGATATTGTAGTGCGCCCCCAAAGTTGGACAGGTTAGAAAATGAACTATCATGTCGAACAACGGAGAGCTATCATGACACAACGACGTACATTCACTGCGCAATTCAAAGCACAAATAGTGCTGGACATTCTGAGTGGGCACAAGAGTGCCGCTGACATCTGCCGCGAACATCAACTCAAACCCCAGGTCGTTTCGGGCTGGAAGACCGACTTTGTCAGCCATGCGGCACAGGTTTTCACCCAGGCCGAGACGCGCAGCCAGGAACAGCAACGGATCGCTGAACTGGAACGCTTGGTAGGCCGCCAAGCGTTAGAATTAGAAATCCTAAAAAAGCTACCGCCAGCTTGGGGTGAGCGTGGCAACGAAACGCGCACTGGTGCAACACCTGACGAACGAGTACCCGACCGCGTTGTTGTGCGCGACGTTGGAGTTGTCGCGCAGCACGTATTACTACTCAGCGCAAGCCGGGGAAGACGAAAGCACGCTGAAGGCACGCCTCAAGATACTGGCTGGGCGCTGGCCGATGTATGGGTATCGTCGTCTCACGGTGCAGTTGCGCCGCGACTATCAGCAGACGGTGAATAGCAAACGCGTGCGGCGGTTGATGGCGGAACTGGAGTTGCGGGGAGAACGCCCCCGGCGATGGCGGCGTACGACCAACAGCGAACATCCTTTCCCGCGTTACCCCAACTTGGTCGCGGAGTTGGTCGTGGTGCGTCCGGATCAAGTGTGGGTAGCGGACATCACCTACGTGCGCTTGCGGGATGAGTTTGTCTACTTGGCCGTGCTGATGGATGTCTTTACCCGCAGTATTCGGGGCTGGCATCTGGGACGCACCTTGGCGCAGGAACTCACCCTGACGGCTTTGCAGCGCGCCCTGGCAACAGCACCAACCGGAAATTCATCATTCGGATCAAGGCGTACAATACGCGGCCACCGCCTATGTGGACTTGCTGTGTGCCCACACCGTCCAGATCAGCATGGCCGAAGTGGGCGCGCCGTGGCGCTGCGTTTTGCCGCTGTCGTGGACGTAGGTGCCCAGGCCGGCGTAGCCCACCAGGTGCTTGGCGTGC
>JAKJAB010000254.1 GCA_022707725.1 Chloroflexota bacterium
CCGCCAGTTTCGCCATACAGGAGATCAACGCGCCGTTCACGCCGACTACCGTCACTGGGCCATTCGCCGGAATGGTGCGCCGTGTCTCTCCCAAATACCTGCACACCCTCGACGCTACCACCGTTCGTGAGTACGATCCGCCCGCTGTACCGTTGCTAGATGCGGGAGCCGTTATCCAGGCGTGGGATAGCGGCCTGGTTTCACCGTGGGGTATCGTCTACGACACTAACGCCGACCGCCTCTGGGTGAGCGATACCCGTCTCGGCGGCGGCGAGGATCGTGATGTCGCCTTCCAACCCGATGGCACGCCTACCGGCGCGTCCCTGCCGACGTCGCCGTGGGTCGCGTTGTTCGCAGCGGATATCGCCTACAACCCCATCACCGGCAAACTCTGGCAGGTCAACGTGGGTGAGGATAACTGTATTTATGAGATGGACCCCGCCAGCGCGACGGCAACCGGGCGCAGGCTTTGCCCGCCCTTCGGCGTCTCCGAGCGTGGTCTGGCTTACGACCCCACGACTGATACTTTCTACAGCGGTTCGTGGAGCGACCAAATCCTCTACCACTTCGACGCGAACGGGCGATTGTTGGATTCCTATGACCTCAAGCTGAACATCGCTGGCTTGGCCTACAACCCCGCGACGCGCCACTTGTTCGTTATGTCCAATGCCGAAATCGGGCGCGACGTGTACGTGCTTGACGTTGCCACGGGCTACACAATCCTTGGTGGCTTCGACATCGAGGGGCTGGGTAGCTTCGAGCAGGCAGGCCTCTCACTGGATCGCGATGGTAATCTGTGGGCAGTCAATCAGGTCACCGGGCAGATCATCCAGGCTATTTCCGGTGAGACCGGTGTCTGTGCGTGGGAAGAGATCGCGTGGCTCACGGCCGATCCGTTGAGCGGTACGGTCGGCATTGACGCTGCACAGGCCATCGACCTGCACATCGACACCAGCGGCATGGATGCGGGCGTGTATCCTGCCTACCTGCGCGTCGTCAACAGCACTCCCTATGGCGCGCTAAACGTTCCCATTACGCTGACGGTGGTGCAGCCATACGACGTGTCACTGACGCCCGCTGCCGCCGCTCAGAGCGGTCTGCCCGGTACACCGGTGACATACACCTTCACGGTGACGAACACTGGCCAGGAGACCGACACATTCACCGTAACGCTTTCTCCCGGTCTTTGGGGGACAACTGCGCTTCAAACAGTTGGTCCGCTGGCGGCAGGCGCAAGCGCGCCGCTGCCGGTGCGAGTCGACATTCCGCTAGATGCGGCGTGTGGCGCAGTGGACACCATCACACTCACGCTGACGTCTCAGGGAAATCCAGCACGCGCGGCGTCTGCTGCCATCACCACTTCCGCAATGACGGTCCGTGGCGTGCGAGTTGACGTGACCCCGTCGCAACTTGCCGGCGATCCCGGCGCGACAGTACAGACTTCGCTGTGGGTGACGAACACCGGCAACTGCGTGGACACGTTCGCGCTCAGCGCGACTGGCGCGTGGCCGTCTGTTGTCCCGGTGACGACAGGCGCGCTGACCATCGGTGCTGGCGTCTCCCTCCCTATCACCGTGACGGTTCCGGCGAGCGCCCTGGCGGGGGATGCTGCCGCGACGACGGTGAAGGGGACCTCGCAAGCCAATGCGGCCGTGAGCGCAACGGCTGTCGTGACGACGACCGCGAACGCGGTCTACGGTGTGGCGCTCTCACCGCAGATGGCGATGGTCAGCGCGGAACCCGGCGAAACGGCGGCCTACACACTGACCCTGTCCAACACGGGCAACATCGCCGATACCTATACCCTTGTGGTGGAGGGCGCGGCGTGGACGACAATGCTCGCTCCGCAGGCCGCTTCTCTTGACCCCGGCAAGGCGCTCACGGTGACGGCGATGGTCACGGTTCCGGTTGTAACGACGGTTTCCCTGGATACTGCGCACGTCATCGCATCCGGTGCGGGTGTCACAGCGACCAGCGTGCTGACGACGGTGCTTGACTGTGTCGCCGTCTCTGGCGCGGCGTTCACCTACACGCCCGCACAACCCTTCTCCGGGCAAACGGTGACGTTCACCGGCACGGTGACGGCGGGCACGCTGCCCATCGTCTACACGTGGAGCTTCGGCGACGGCGGTACGGCGACCGGCGCTGTCGTCACGCACACCTTCTCCACCGAAACCGCGATTTTGCCCTACACCGTGGCGATGACGGCAACCAACGCCTGTGGCCGGGATGTAGCAGAACAAATCGTTGCGGTTCGTCTGTATCAGGTATATCTGCTGTTAATCATAAGAGCTTCTGACTAACGCGCTCTCAACCTGTGCGCCGCCTCCACAGACGGGAGGCGGCGCACAACTCATCACCCATTACTCATCACCTTTTTGGGAGGATTCTATGCGCAGATGGTGGTTTTTTCTCATAGTGACAGGATTGATGTTGCTCATAACCTACCCGGTGGCAGCGAGCGGGCCCGACGATTCCCGTGTCGTTCGCATCACATTTACTTCACCTGAGGAATTGGCGGCGTTGGCGGCGCGCCTGGACGTCTGGGAAGTACACCGCGACGCGCAAAATCCCGATTCTGGCTACGTAGTCGCTTACGTTTCCACGGCGGATGCCGCGAGGCTTTCCGCCGCAGGGATAGAAGTGCGGGAAGTGTTCGGTTTGCCCGCACACCCGGAGACCATCCCCGGCTTCCCCTGTTACCGCACCGTGGCCGAAATCTACGCTCAGTTGGATCAATGGGCGACAGCGTACCCCGACTTGACGCAATTGCTCACCATCGGCCAGAGCTACGAGGATCGTCCGTTGCGGGTGCTGCGCGTGACCAACGAAGCGACCGGACTGAGCAACAAACCCGTCTTTTTCCTGGTTGCCAACGTCCACGGGCGCGAATTGATCACCCCGGAGACGGCGTTGGTCTTTACGCAATACTTGCTGGAAAACTACACCGTAGACCCGGACGTGACCTGGCTGTTGGATGCGCACATCGTCTACGTCCTCGCCAGCGCCAACCCCGACGGCCACGTGAAAAACGAGCCGGGCCAGCCCTGGGCCTACTGGCGTAAAAATACCCACCCCTACGGATCGTGCAGCCCCACTACCTACGGTGTGGACCTCAACCGCAACTCCAGCTTCCATTGGGGCGGGACAGGTTCCAGCCCCGACCCGTGCAACGATGTCTATCGCGGCCCATCGCCGGCTTCCGAAAAAGAGACGGCCCGCTTGCAAAACTTTGCCGCCAGCATCTTCCCCGACCAACGCGGCCCCAACGACGCCGACCCCGCGCCGGACGACGCAACCGGCGTCTTCATCAGCCTGCACAGCTACAGTAACCTGGTGCTGTGGCCCTGGGGCGATACCTACACGCCCGCGCCCAACGCCGCGCAATTGCAGATGCTCGGCCGGCGGATGGCGTCTTTCAATGGATTCACGCCGCAGCAATCCAGCGGATTATATCCCACCAGCGGCGCTACCGACGACTGGGCTTACGGCGAATTGGGCGTCGCCGCCTACACGTTTGAAATCGGTTCCGATGGCGATGGTTTCTATCCCGCCTGTTCGCGCTACGATGCGCTGATCCAGCCCAACGTCGACGCGCTGCTCTATGCCGCCAAAGTCGCGCGGACGCCCTACATCACCTCCTTTGGCCCCCACGTCCGGGCCGTCACGGTGACGTCGGAGGAGGCGTTGATCGGGCAGCCCATCACCGTGCAGGCCACGCTCAACGATGCCGACAGCAAAAACACCGGCCAGACGGTTGTGGCCGCGGAAGTCTACGTGGGGACGCCCCCGTGGAACGGCGGCATACCCATCCCTATGTCCCCGCTCGATGGCGTTTTCAACGAACCGACTGAAGCCGTACAGGCGCACGTCGACACGACCGGCATGACGCGCGGGCGTTACCTCGTCTACGTGCGAGGACAGGACGCCGACGGATTCTGGGGGCCGTTTTCCGCCGCCTTTGTGCGCCTGCTCGACAGCAGCACGCTGGCCGGACGGGTCACTGCCTCTGGGACGGCGGTCCCGCTGTCCGGCGTGCAGGTGACGGCGGACGACGGCGCGACCCAATCCGCCGCCCAGACCGACGCTGCCGGGTACTACACCTTGACCCTGCCCGCCGGAACGTACACCGTCACCGCTTCGCTGCTAGGTTACGCGAGCGGCGCGGCTGTCGTCTCCACGACCATCGGCCAGACCACCGTGCAGGATTTTGCGCTGGAACGGTTGCCCTGGGGGACGTTGTCGCTGACGGTGGCCGAGTTGGGGTCGGCGCGCCCGTTGACGGCGACCGTCGCCCTGGAAGGGTTAGGGCTGACCTGGATGGCTGCGCCTACCCTGACGCTGGAGTTGCCGGTTGGCGTGTACACGTTCACGGCGATGGCGGAAGGGCATTGGCCGCGTTCTTACCCCGTCACCATTACCGGGGGGACGTGGGTGACACACACGATCCGCCTGCGGCCAAAACCGGCGCTCCTGGTGGTGGATGACGACGCCGGAGCATCCTACGAGACTTATCTCCTCCCGGCGCTGGATATGCTCGGAATACCTTATACAAAGTGGACGGTAGCCACGCAAAGCTCGCCATCAGCCCAAACCATGGCGCCTTATGCGGGGGTATTCTGGTTCACCGGCGACGACGCGGTCAACAGCCTGACACGCGCCGAGCAGATCACACTGCTGTCGTACCTCGATGCCGGCGGGCGGCTGTTCGTGACCGGGCAGAACATCGGGATGGATATCAAGAACGACAACGGCGCTTTCTTCCGCGACGTCCTGCACGCCACATTCATCCAGGACAACGCCGGCGTCACCGAGACCGTCGGGCTTTCGTTCTACACTGGCCTGACCGCGACCTTGTCCGGCGGAACTGGGGCGGACAACCAAACCAGCCCGGACGTGATCGCCCCCTACGACGCGACGGCCACGCCCGTCTTCACCTATACCACCGGCGCGGCTGGCCTGGCCGTGGACGACGGCGCGCGCCGCCTCATCTACCTCGCGTTTGGGGTGGAAGGCGTCGCCGACAGTGCGCAACGGACCGCCATCCTGCGCGATGGATTGGCGTGGCTGGGCCTGTCGCAGCCTCCGGCCCGCCTGGAACTGGCCCTGATGCCTCGACCAACGCGCGTGTGGCCGGGCATTCCGGTCACCTATACCTTGACGATGCTCAACGACAGCCTGTTGCCGATGACAGACGGCGTCCTCACGCTCACCCTGCCCGCGTCGGTGACGGTGTTGGCCTATGCTCCGGCAGCCGCGAGCGTCACGCCGGGGATGGTGATCTGGCGTGATCTGGCAGCGGATTCTGAGGCCGTGCAGACCTTCACCTGGACGGCGCTGATCCCCGCCGGAACCGATCTGGACACCTTCACCAACCATGTTGCTGCCTCCTGGCCAGGCCTGACGGAGCCGGCAGAGCTAGAGCTAACGGCAGAGG
>JAKJAB010000255.1:0-250 GCA_022707725.1 Chloroflexota bacterium
GCGCGAGCTTCCCCCCGGCACGTGGATTATCGGACGAGGCTGGGATCAGACCTTGTGGGATGATGTACGGTTCCCTACTGCCGCCGAACTGGATCGCGTGGCCCCGCAGCATCCGGTGGCCTTGATCGCCAAGAACGCGCACGCCTGGGTGGTGAACACGGCAGCTTTGCGGGCGGCCAACATCACGGCTGAGACGCCCGATCCGTTGTACGGCAAGCTCGGTCGCAACGTCGATGGTTCGCCCGATGGA
>JAKJAB010000255.1:291-5434 GCA_022707725.1 Chloroflexota bacterium
CATCCCGCCGGCAACGTTGGATGAAATTGTGGATGCGCTGGATGTGGCGCAAGAGCACCTCTTGGCATTCGGCATTACCGGTGTTCACGATGTCGATGGCGTCCCCGCGTTCGCTGCGTTCCAGGAATTACATCGCCAGAAACGCTTGCAACTGCATGTCGTCAAGTACGTGCGTCTGGAATCGCTGGATGCTGTGCTCGATGCGGGCCTGCGCAGCGGCTATGGCGACGATTGGCTGCGTTTTGGCGGGTTGAAGCTCTTCGCCGACGGCGCGCTAGGATCGCGCACGGGTGCGATGTTTGCGCCTTACGAGGGTGAGCCGGACAACGTGGGGTTGCTCACTCTGGAGCCGGAGCAGCTTGTCGAGATCACGCAGCGGGCTGCGGCAGGCGGATTGGCGCTGGCGATCCACGCGATTGGCGACCGCGCCAATGCACTCGTTGTGGATGCCTTGGAGGCTGTGCGCGGCTTCAGCCCGGCGCTGCGCCATCGCATCGAGCACGTGCAGTCGATGCGGCCTGAGGATCAGGCGCGGATGGGCCGGGCAGGATTCGTGGCTTCGATGCAGCCTATCCACGCCATCCACGATATGGCGATGGCCGACCGTTACCTGGGGCCGCAGCGCACGCCGCATGCTTACGCCTGGCGTTCCGTGGCAAACGCCGGATCGGTGCTGGCCTTCGGCTCGGATGCGCCGATCGAGATTTTCGACCCGTTCATTGGCCTGTACGCCGCCGTGACGCGCCGCCGCGAGGATGGTTTCCCCGGCCCCGCAGGCTGGCATCCCGCACAACGGCTCACTTTGCCGGAGGCGCTGCGCGCGTATACCTGGGGCGCGGCTTACGCCGCCGGGTTGGAGTCGCGGATGGGACTGCTCATGCCGGGCTACGTCGCCGATTTGGCCGTGCTAGACCATAACATCTTCACGCTACCGTCTGAGGCATTACTCGAAACCCGCATCTCCCGCGTTATGGTAGATGGGTGCTGGCATATCTGATAAAACGCGCATCGGCAAAAACGTTTTCCCCTTTTGCCGATGCGCCATTTGCCATTCGTGATTTGCTACAGCAACTCCTTGTGCTTCTCCTCCGCGAACCGCCGCAAGGCTTTAAGCCGCTGAACCGGCGCTTCCTGGTTGGGTGCGAGCGTCTCCTGGATGGCTTTGCCCCAGCGATCGACTGCCGCTCGCATCTCTTCCCATAGCGCCACAATTTCGTGGTAGTATAGTTCTGTCTGCTCGTCGAGGTCGGCGAAATGCTCCGCCGACTTTTGATTGGCGAGGTCCTGACGCCGCCAGCGATCTTCCTCCGATACCAGCCGCTTCTGCCAGTCACGTGCGAAGGTGGCCTGCCACTCTTCCCACTGCCGGCGGAGCCGTTCTTCGGTGAGGCGCTGCATCTCGGCGATTTCGTTTTGGCGCTTCTCTAGCCGTACCTGGAAGGCGTCCAGCCCGTCGAGCGCCTGCTTGTTTTGATTGTAGAGCAGGGCATATTTCTGTGTCTGTTCGACCAGGCGGCCCAACTCGACGTCGACGCGCGCGGCCTGCTCGATGTATTGCTTCACCCGCTGCTCGCGTTGGAAGTCGGCCACGCGCAGTTCTTCGATGCGTGGCTCGTAGGATTTGGCGATCTGGACAGCCTCTTCCACCCGCGCGGGAATCTTGCGGATGCTGTCTTCGAGCCGCACCTGTTTGGCCGTGAGTTCGTCAATGCTTTTGCGCAGTCCTGGGATTTCGCCCTCGACCGCGGCGACGCGCCGCGTGTCGGCCCGGCGTTGCTCTTCGAGGTAGACGATGGATTGCAGGCGGTCTTCGGTGCGCTTGGTCAGATCGGCGATGGCGTTGGACACTACCTGAATTTGGCCCTGCAGCCGTTGTTCGCCAGCCTCACGTGCTTTGAGCGGTTCTTCGTAGCGCAGCACCGCGCGCACTTTCTTATCCAGATCGGTCAGTAGCTCGTTGACGACCTCGATTTCTCCCCGGCGTAATTGCTCACTTTCAGTTCTCTCGCGGCGCACCAGCGCTTTGAATTCCTCAAGCATACCGCTGAGGTCACGATTCACCTTCTCGATCATGGGTGGATAATCGTCGGTATGGCGCAAGTCGGTGCGCAATTCGACGGTGTCCTGGTGCACGCGTTCGATTTCGACCGCCTGCGCCTCAATCGTGTGCATCTGTTGCTCGACGCGCTCTTGCAAGGCCAGGATGAGCGCTTTGTCGCGCTTGCGTTCCTCGTCCAGCCAACGGATCATCTGTTCGAGTTGTGAAAGCTCCATCTGTCTTTGCTCCTTCGAAAACCAACCACTAATCTCGCGAATCTACGCGAATGTCTGCATTCGCAGAATCTTTCCTAAAATTAGTGAAGATTCGCGTGATTCGCGGTTAGAATTTTTCATCCTCGTTGGCATTATACTCGTTCTTGAAGGGGAAACAATATCAGCGGCGGCGGAAGATGGGGGCGAGCGATTCCCGTTCTTCCGGCGCGAGCACCTTCAAGCGCCATACTGCCAGAGGATAGACGACGATTGCGCCTGCCAGCGCTACCCAGCGTCCCAACGGCAACAGGATAAGGGCTGCAACGCCCATCATCCCCGTCGCCAGCATAGGCTTGCCGAGTACCTGCCGCCATCCTACCTGAGGCAGGTGGCGGCGCACGCCGATCAAAAACGGGATCAGCAGCGCCAACTCCGCGAAGATGTGGATGATCGCCGAGGCTTGATAGCCATACAGCGGCATAAAGATCAGGTTGGCGATCAAGGTAAAGCCAAACCCGATGATGAAGGCGCGGGTGAGATAGCGTTGCTGATCCAGGGCGATGAGGACGTAGTGGGTGAGACTGTTGAGCCAGCCAATCGGCATCGACCAGGCCATCAGTTGCAGGGCAATCATCCCGCCGGGCAGATATTCGGAGCCGCCAAGCACCAGCACCATCTCGTAGGCGGCCAGCGTGGCGATCATCGCTGCCGGCAGCGCAATCATCATCAGGATTTTTGCGCCGAGCCGGTAGAAACGTAGGAATCCCGCCCGATCCTCCTGGGCCTGGCGCGAAATCACCGGGAACAGCGCCAGCGTGAACATCGAGGGGATGACCACCAGCGCATCCAGGAATTTGTAGCCGATGCTGTATAACCCCAGCGTGGTGCTCCCTAGAATTGGCTCCATCAAAAAGACATCGATTTTGAAGAACAGGGTGGCGAGGAAGTGATTGATCATCAGTGGCCACGACTCGCTCATCATCTCGCGGTGCAGTTTGCGGTCATTGTCCCACTGCGGGCGCTTTGCCTGGAAGAACAGTTTGACAGCGACGCTGCTCAGAATCGCCAGTGTGATCACATTGATGGCGATGGCAGACCCCGCCAGACCAACGATCCCCCAACCGGTGAGCAATACGGCGGTTTGTACGGTCACCCGTATGAGTGTGGAGATCGTCTGAACCGCTGCCGGATATTCGGCCTTTTCGTAAGCGTAGAAGAGCGAGGTCAGCCCCTTGGAGATCGAGCTAGGGAGCAGTCCGGCATAGAGCAAAACCAGCGCGAGCATCGCCTGGCGGGAGGCCGGGGCGGCGAAGTTGGCGACAAGCGTTTGCCGCAGCACGATAAATCCGATCAGCAGCGGGACGCCCGCCAGGCTCAGTCCCAGGCGCACTGCCGTCGTGTTGAACATATAGCGTCCGGCCTGTTCGCGGTGGCGGGCCACTTCGCGGGTGAGATAGGCGTCCAGCCCGAAGTTGGTGATAATTTCGAACCAGAGAAAGATGTTGATTGCGTAAGTGTAATCGCCCACGTTGGCCGGGCCGAGAATGCGCAGCATCAACGCGGCGAAGGCCAGTTCTACCATGCGGTTGAAGAGTGTCAGCAGGATCGGGGCCACGCTGTTTTTAGCCAGCCGCTGCGTCGTCGATTGCGCATCCGGCTCGTGATACACCAGCCGCCACACCCACACCACCGTGAGAAAAATCACCACCATCCCCGCGAGGAAGGAGACGAATGCGCCGACTTTCACGCTGTTGGGACTGTATTTGAAGCGCACGAGTGCGCCACTTGCGAGATCGTCCCCTTCGAGCAGCACGCCCCGGAAATTCCCGGCAATGCGGGCGATCGGGACTTCGCGCTCTGCACTCTCATCGGTTCCGGCTGGCCGGACGAAGGCTTTCCAACCAGGGAAGTACGTGTCGGCGAGCACGAGCCACGTGGGGCCGTTGACCGTGGTTTCGATCAGCACTTCGTTGCGTTGATAGTCGCGGATAGTCTGCGCCTGTAGCGACGCCGGGGTGGGGGCGTCTACTGGATATGGAATATGGGCGGCGAAATCCTGTTCGACGATGGCGTAGAACCGCGGGTCATACTGTTGGATGATCTCGCCAATCGACTCGACGTTTGGCGCAACCAGTGTCGCCTGCACAGGCAGCGTGAACGCGCGCGGGGCCACGCCCAGGTTTTCGTAGACGCGCACGCTTTGGTCCTGATAGACCAATTTGTACTTGGGTAAAGGAATCTCTTCCTCGGTGATGATGTACTTGACGTTCAGCAGGTCGGTGAGCGGGCTGTCGAGGCTGGTGAACTGCGTGAAGGGTGCGATGCGGTTGTAGAGCAGCTCGTTCTGCGGTTCGATCCAGCCCATATAGCGCGCGTATTGCGCCGGGAAGAGGCTGTCGTAGCCGCGCACGTCTTGCAGATCGTAGAACATGCCGGAGTTCGCGTTGAACGTTTTGCGCCCGTGTGGATCGAACGTGGAGAAGCGCCAGATGCCCGGGTCGTTTTGGCGAAGGTAAGTGACGACGGGCGGCGTATACTCTAACAGGGTTGAGTCTACAGCGGGGTTGAAGCCCGCGCCAAAGGTCAGAAAGTCTACCAGCACGAAAATCGCCGCCAATGCTGCCCACACCGGACGGCCCCCCAGCTTACGCGGCAGATAGATGGGGCAGCGCGAAACCCGCAGCACGATCCCCGCGCCGATCAACAAGAGCGCGCCCTGTTGAATCCAGGGAAACAGGTAGGCGTAAAACGCGTGATGGTCGGGGAAAGCGTTTGCCGCCAGCGCCAGCGACCAGAACGCCCGCTCGACTAGCGCCTCGATGCTCCCGAACGCCAGCCGCGAAAGCCATAGCCCGGCCAACAGCGCCAGCCCTGCCCAAATCGCCACTGC
>JAKJAB010000256.1 GCA_022707725.1 Chloroflexota bacterium
TGAGGTGGGACGCACTTAGCTGAACCCAAAACAACAATTTTTGCGCTTCCTACTGTCATTGCAGGCGTAAAAGTGCGTCCCACCTGAATAGTTACCGGAAATCCCTGATTGTGTGCTTGCGCCGGATCATAACCCGGCGCTTTGATGCGCGAGGGAAGCCCTCGCGCTAAAAAGGCAAAGCCCTTCGGGCAACCATTCATCTCCGCGGGGGCTTCGTTCTTTTAGCCTGGCCCTCCGTTTGTCTGCAACGCGAAATTGCACTATACTGAAGAGTGTCCATAAGCCATTCACCTGCCACGAGGTGACCTGATGCCCGATTTCACCTACGAAGTTCTGCTCACGTACGCCCGCGCCGACGCTGCATGGGTCCACAAAACACTGCTGCCGCGCCTTGAAACCGAGGGACTGCGTGTCTTCGCCGAACACCGCGACCTGTCGCCCGGCGTTCCCCGTGTCGAGGCCCTGGAACGCGCCGCCCGCGCCAGCGAGAACGTGTTGTTCGTGCTGACGCCCGATTACGTGGGATGCGCGCCTGCGGCCTCGGCGGATGGCGGAATCTCTGGCCCGCTGCTGCAACGGCTGCGCCGCACCTTGTTGAAGTGCGGCGCGGTGGATAACGACCGCACGTTGCAAACGGTTTTTGTGGACAGCCGCGTTGTCCCTTGGGCGGACAAAGCGCCCCAGGCCGGGAATCGCGGCGAACGGGTAGACGCGCTCATTGCCGCGTTGAATGGGCAGAAAAACACCCAGGGCGCACCCGCACTTGCATTGTTCCTGTGGACATTGCGCGACAACATCGATGAGGCCGACAGTGTCTACACAGAATTAGACGACCTGGCGCGAGCTATCTCCGGCTATGCTTCCGCTTCTCATCCTGCCGACCCCAATGCGCCCTGTGCCGCATTGATGGCAATATTGACCCGTCTCGGTGAAACCGCTTGCCCGCGCCTCCTCCCCCTCCTCAAAGCCGAGTGCGCCCTGCCGCCGGAACTGGCCGACCTGACCCCCGTGGACTTCACCGACGCCGTCTGCGCTGACCCCGAAGAAGCCGCCATCGCCTGGCGGCAACTGTTGACCGCGTTAGGCGCGACCCCCGTGCAGGACGCGCCCGAAGCCCCGCGCCGCGATTCGTGGAATCTGAAGCACCCATACCCGATGCCGCCCGGCTTCACGGGCCGCGCCGACGAACGGCGGATGCTCTCCGACTGGTTGATACTCGACCCGCGCCCGCTGCTCGTGCTGCGCGCGCTTGGCGGCTTTGGCAAGAGCGCGCTCACCTGGCACTGGCTGATGCATGACGTTGACGCGGGCCGTTGGCCCGCCGTGGTTTGGTGGAGCTTTTACGAGACCGAATCCAGCTTCGAGAGTTTCCTGATCGAGGTGCTGGAATACCTGCGCGTCCCGAACGCCCGCCAACTCCCACCGCGCCTGCAAGTGGAGACGCTACTGCGCGCCCTGTACAACCCCGGCATTCTGCTGGTGTTGGATGGCTTTGAACGAGCGTTGCGGGCGTACAACAGCATGGGCGCTGCTTATCAAGGCGATGATGAAGGAAGCAAGACGCAAGAGGCAGGACGTAGTTTTCAACCGACGGACTGTGCCAGCCCGTTGGCCGAAGCTTTTCTGCGCGCCGTGGCAACCTTGCCCGGACTTCGGGGGAAAATTTTGATGACCACCCGCCTGACGCCGCGCGTGGTGATGGGACACGGCGGCCTGCCGTTGACCGGCTGCCGCGAGGAAGAACTGACACAGCTTGCCCCCGCCGACGCAGCCGCGTTGTTCCGCGCGCTGGGCGTGCGCGGCAGCCGCGCCGAACTGGAGCAGGCCGGCGCGCCCTACGGCTACCACCCCTTGAGCCTGCGCCTGCTGGCCGGCCTGGCCTTGCACGATCTGCGCCAGCCCGGCGACATCGCCGCCGTCCAATTGCTGGACATATCCGGCGAATTGGTGCAGCGTCAGCACCACGTTCTCGAACAGGCGTATACCACCCTCCCTCCCGACCGTCAAACGTTGCTCTCGCGCATCGCGTGCTTCCGCGGCCCGGTGGTGTATGAGGCGTTGGCGGCATTGGGGCAGCCGACCGCCGCCGACCGACCGCTGACCGCCATCTCCCCCTCTCTCGACTCCGCCCTCCACGACCTCATCGCCCGCGGCCTCCTCCACCGCGACGCCAAAACGAACCGCTACGACCTGCACCCGATTGTACGGCGGTACGCCTACGACCGGCTGACCGCCGCCGGGCGTGTGGACGCCCACGCCCACCTGCGCGACTACTTTGCCGCCGTCCCCGCACCGGAACACGTGCAAACGTTGGACGACCTGGCCCCCGTGATTGAACTCTACCACCACACTGTGCGGGCAGGACAATTGGATGAAGCGTGGCTATTATATCGGGATCGGCTTTGGAGAACCATATATTATCAATTTGGCGCTTACCACGTGCAAATCGAACTTCTGCGAGCGTTGTTTGTCAAAGGGGAGGAACAGTTGCCTGAACTGAAAGATGAAACCTTTCAGGCTCACGCAATGAACGAACTGGCAAACAGTTACAGCCTCATCGGGCAACCTCATCGGGCTGTGCCATTGTTTGAGATGTCAAGTAACATTGATGAGAGGTATGGCGACAAGGTGAACCTCGCCATCGGTTTGGGAAATCTGGCTAGGCAACAGATGCTTATCGGTGCACTGGCGGCGGCAGAGGCCAATCTGCATCGCAACATTGCTCTATGCCAGGAGGTCGAAGATGTATTCCGTGAAGCAGAAGGACTTATGGAGCTAGGGCGGGTATTGACATACCAGGGTGCATGGAACGAGGCAGAAGAAGTACTAGCAACTACGCCAGCGCTATTTGAACAAGAACAGCATGACTTCGGACAAAGTATAGCCTGGGCCTATTCTGCCTTGTGGGCATTGTTGTTGGCGCGAGCTTCTCCATCTCTTATCCGCCCCCGTTGGGAGAGAGTTGGAATGGGGGCAGCGCAACGTGCGCTTGAACTGGCGGATGAATGGGCGAGAACACATTTTCCGGTCGAGAGTGGGTATGTCCGCATCCACTGGCTACTCGGCGCGGCACATTGCGTCTCCGGCGATCTGGACGCCGCCGACCGTCATCTGAGCGAAGCCCTCACCCGCTGCCGGGAGATCAGCATGGTGGATCACGAGGCAGATATTTTGCTGGAGTTGGCAAAGCTTCGCAAGATGCAAGAGGCAGGAGGCCAGAACCAAGAGGCAGGAAACAAGAGGCAAGAGGCAGGAAGCAGGACGGAAGAGGTCATGCATCCTGAATCTTGCATCCTGCCTCCTGCATCCTTCGCCGAGGCGAAACGTCTCGCGGAAGAAGCCCTCATCATCACGGAGCGGGCGGGGTACGTGTTGCAAGGGGCAGATGTGCATTTGTTCCTGGCGGAGCTGGCGTTGGACGCGGGCGACAGGGCCACGGCATTGCATCACGCGCAACAGGCCCGCGCCCTGGCGACATGTGACGGGGAACCCTACGTGTACCGCGTGGCGTATGATGAGACCGGGGCGTTGTTGAAACGGTTGGGGGTCTTGTAGGGGCGAGGCATTCCCCGCAGAACCATTCTCGACCAAGTCACTTGGAATTTGCAGATGTCTGCACGAGAAGACACCTGATAGGAATGCCTCGCCCCTACGGCAACACTGGGAAATTCGCCGGATGAATGATCGGGATCGGACTGCCGGCAAAATCAGCCTCATTGCGGGTGATGAGATAGGCGGCTTCGGACGCTGATGCCGCGCTTGCTTGTACCGCATCTTCGAAGTCGTTCCAATCCAGGATGAGTGCGGCCTGGATGATGGCTTGATCCACCGCCGCCACGCGGAACACCCGCAAAACGTCGTGCAGCGCGCCTTTTGCCTGGGGCAATCTCAGGTGACGGCGCAGCAAGTAGAACAGGGTGGTGACGCTGTGCGCGGCCAGCAGTCCTTCCATTTGCCCGGATTCAACGTAGGCCCACACCCGCGCGGCGTCGGGGTAGTGGGGTTGGCGGCGCGCTAACACATCCAGCACCACGTTCAAATCGAATAGCACCCGCAGTTTGGGTTCGGGTTCAGCGGTCATACTTTTCCACCAGATAGTCGTGGTAAGCGTTCGTAGACACATCTGCCGGAAGGATGCCGCTCAGCCGCCGCAAGATTGGCAAATCATCTGATGTTTGCTTTTGGCCGGTCACGTAACGCAGATAGGCCGCGATCAACTGTGTGACCGTGGTTTGATGCTGCGCTGCGTATTGTTTGGCGTCCTCGATCAAACGCCGGTTCAACCGTACTGTGAGTTTGCTGACATTTTCCATATTATACCTCCTTGTTGCCGTGCATTTTACACCAATTTTGTACGGCAACAAGGTAGGGGAATAAAGACTGTGGGTTTAAGGTTATGGATTGGAATCAGAGCGTTTCTGATTCTTGATTAAGTTCGTCGCGCCGAATGAATTTTTCGAGATTGGCCTGGGAACCTGCTCGAAATAAACTGCGTAGACGGAACACAAAGCCACAAGCTTGAATAATCTGCTTCATCTGCTCAATCTGCTGACAAAAATGAAACAGTCACCCAAAACCACAAGCGTAACAAAAACAGGCCCCGATCACATCGGGGCCTGTTGCGTTGATGATAAGCCAGTTTGCGTAGGCTAGGATTCGAACTCGTCGAAGTCGCCGATCACGCTCAATGGACTGCCGGCCTGGATTTCCAGGTTGCCTTCGTAAACGATGCTTGGTGCTTCATAGACTTGCTTTTCCATTTATGCTCCTCTCATACGGGCATGGTTTTTGCTCATTACCCACATTCTACCACTTTATCGCTGTGTATGCAATAAGTTAGAAATCATCGAGGTCGCCCTTCGCCAGGCCGATGACGGTATCCGCCGCGCCGTAGTACACCCACAATTCGCGGCCCAGCAGGACGGCCCCGCAGGTGAAGACGACGTTGTTCACGTCGCCGACGATCTCCCACTCGGCTTCCGGCTGCAAAATCCACTCTGGCTGGCGGGCGATTACGCGGGTGGGATCGTCCAGGTCGAGCAGCGCCGCGCCGAGACGATACCACAGCTTCTCGTCCACGCCGTGGTAGATCAGCAGCCAACCCTTCTCCGTTTTGATCGGCTGCGCGCCCGCGCCGATTTTTGCCGTTTCCCACGCGAATTCCGGTTGCATAATGCGGGTGTGGTCTGTCCAGTGCAGCAGATCATCGGAGAATGTCAGGTAGATGTCCGGGGCAGGGCGGTGCAGCATACAGTAACGCCCGCCGATTTTCTCCGGGAAGAGCGCGGCGTCCTTGTTGTTACCGAACAGCGTATCCGGGATGACGACACCGTGGCGCTGCCAGTGGAATAGATCGCTGGACGTTGCCAGCGCGACCTGTGTGCGTGTCCCGTCGTAGGCGGTGTAGAGCATATAGAAGGTGTCG
>JAKJAB010000257.1 GCA_022707725.1 Chloroflexota bacterium
CTCCCGCAATAGCGGATAGGCCAGCCGAGGGAAAAAAGCGAACAGCGCCAGAGAACGCGCCTCTTCCCGTCCCCCGGCTTCCAGCAACAGGTCATAGGGAAAGGTATTAGGTTCGGTGGAGGCTGTCCGCACAAGCAGGCGTGGTGCTTCGCCGTCCACTCAACGCGCGCGGTAGTCGGTTTCATAGGGGTAGCGAAAGGCTGCGAACCGCTCCGGCTCGTAGGTGAGCACGCCTACACCTTGCGCCTGGATGACGCTCAGCACGGTTTCGTCGAGCAGCAGGCCGTCGGGATCGAGCGCGAGCGTGAGACGCGTCGCTGGATTGAGCGCCAGACGTCCGATGATGGCAGCCGTCCAATCCGCGGGCGACACCTTCATAATCCTAGCCACTCCTGCAATAGGATCTCCAGCGCGGCGAGCACTTCGGCGTAAGTGTGTGGCTCTGGCGCGAGATGGCCCACAGACCGCTCCCAGGCTACATCCATTCCTGGCCGCTGCGCCAGGTGCAATAACGCTTCGACGCTCTCCAGCGCGTAGCCCTTGTGTTGGAATTTAGCCGTAACAACGTTCTGAAAGCGAGCCTGATCCAATTGCGCGCGCTGCACAGTGAGCAGATACCAGACATCGTACAGATCGCGGGGATAGCTGCGCCGCAGCAGGGCGCGCAATTTTTCAGCCAACATTTCCTCCAGGCAATAGGTGCATACCGTGAGTGGTGAGGATGGGGCATCGGAATAGGGATGAAGAATGGGGCGCGGCTCGGCCGGCAGGATGACGGTCTCGTAGCAGGTCAAGTCTAGCGTGATGCGCGCTGGATCTGCGCCGGGCTGCCCCAAGGGACCTACGTAACTGATCCGCGCGCGATAGGCTTCTTCTCCGGGCAGATCGCGGCTTTGCTTCCACAAAGCGATTTGCATAGGGATGCCGAAATCGGTTGCGACACGACGACAAACCTCGCGCACTTGCGCTTGTAACGCAGCTTCGGAGAGTGGCTGAAGCACAGTGAAGTCCAGGTCCTCAGAAAAACGGAAGGTCGGGAAGTAGATTTTGCGCAGCGCCGTGCCGCCTTTGAAGGCCAGGGACTCGGCCACTTCCGGTAGCCGCGCCAGTCCCAACAGGAAACAGCCCAAGACATAATCGCGTTCTTGTAGCTCCACACGCACCCCGGCTTGCGCTGCCAGCCGTTGTAGCTCAACTCTGGGTATCATTTAGCTCTCCTGCCAACCCTGAATTTCAGCGTCGGAGACATTCATGCGCAGCCGCCAGCGCGTTTCTATTGGCCCGGCGATCGAGCGGCCCGGATCCAGCAGGGCGCGCCCGCCGGAAAGCGCGGCCCGCCACTGTTCTGCGTAATCGCCCACCGGCAGCGCGAACCGCTCTGCCAGATAGCCCAACCGCTTAAGCAATGCGCCGTTCTGCATCCGCAGCGCGTACTCAGAGAGCCGCGCCAGATCGGCGCCGCGTTCCTCCACTGCGGCGACCAGCGCCTTGGCCGTCTCGGTAATGCCGCCGCAGTATTCGGGATGATCCAGCGCATCCACCACGCTCTTTTCCAGATCGGTGATGGCGATGGGTTGACCTTCAATCCATACGGTTTGTACGCCGAAGCGCTTGTGCGGACGCAGCGCGACAAAGGTGTAGGTCACGCCGATCAGGGTGACAGACTGGCGACGACGGGGCGCGACAATCCATACGTCGCGGGGTATTTGCTCGGTGAGGCCGTGATGGTGCAGCGCCGTCCAATAGGCGATATAGCCTTCGGGGACCAGGTGTTGGGCCAAGCGAAATTCATGGAGGGTAAAGCGACGCTCCGGCCCGGCTTCGAGAGGGATGATGAGGTAGCGACCCTTATCCAGCGCGTGCAGCCAGCCGCCCTTGACCAGATCATGCAGCAGCTTGTAGGTCGCCGTCTGCGAGCCGCCCAGGAGCGCGTGCGCTTCAGCCGTGGTGAAGACGTTTCGCCCGTCACCCGCCAGGGTGGTAAGCAAACTGGTCGCCTTGCTCCCCAAACCGGTGAAGTCTCTATTAGTCTGTGTGCTCATCCTTACCTCAGATGTAAGGATGATAACACAAAATAACAGAAATGGCAAATGCATCTCCTTGTGCGATCATTTTCATCCCTCCGCCTTGATGCGGGCATTGTCGTAGTACATGAGGAGTTGGGCGTCTTCCTGGAGGACGCGGGCGGGGAGGCGGGCAGCGACGGCGAGGATGTCGGCGTAACGCTGCTCGCGCCAGGCGTGACGGAAACCCGCCAGAAGCGCTTCTTTGCGGAAGACGCGCAGCCGGCCTTTCTCCTTGAGGTAGCCCTCGAAGACGCGCTGCAAGCGCCGCTCCCGCAATTGGGTGAGGTGTTGCTCCTGGTTGGGGTCGGGCGCGCACCACCGGCCCGCCGCATCCTGGATGAAGTCCTCGTGGAGAATATCGCGCAGTTCCACTGGCTCTTCGTTTTTGCCCCAGGCGCGCTGGGCCTCGCGCATAAAGAGCGGTTGCAGATCGCCTTCGGTGCGCGGACCTTCTTCCAGGCGGAGACGCACCCACTGGCGCGCGCTGCTCCGGTCGGTGACGATGAGGGGCAGTTGTGTCACTTCCTGGGCTTCCAGAAAGCGGCGGTCATATTCGGCGGCTTGCTGTGGCAGAAAGTACATCTTGTCGCGCACCGAGTAACGCTCGTGCAGCCCGGCGTAGAACTCGGCGGCGTCGAGTGGGACGGGGACGCCGCGCTGGACGTGGAAGGCGACCATACGGTCGAAGAGCAGATAGTTCTGGCGCTCGGCGACGGCTGTTTTTGTCAAGCGAAAAGGAACGGATTAGTGGATATCTATATGCCTGATATGAAGTATGCAGATCCCGAGATTGGCAAACGGTTCTCGTTAGTCGAAGAGTATCCAGCAGTGAACCAAGCCGCGGTCAAGGAAATGCATCGCCAAGTTGGTGATTTAGTAGTTGACGAGCAAGACATTGCTCAACGAGGTCTGCTAGTTCGACACCTTGTTCTTCCTGGTGAGTTAGCAGGAACCGCCGAAATCGCGCGTTTTCTAGCACAGGAAGTCTCTCCACACACGTATGTCAACGTGATGGGACAATATCATCCAGCTTACAAAGCACGGGATTATTTCACAGGTGATGCTCCACTAAATCGGAGTATTGCATCTCAAGAATATCGGAAGGCTGTTCAACAAGCACAGGCAGCGGGACTGTATCGCTTCGATGAACGCCGGCGTTTTGTATGGTAAACACACTGAAGACCGGGATAGTTCCCGGTCTTCAGTGTTAAGCAACTATTCGCCTGACGTTTTTGCGCCTTTCGAGCCTTCTGAAAGAACGATGCGTTTTACGAGCTGGTATGCGAATGGTGGATTGTGAACAGACTTAGAACCTGGTCTCGCCGACGCACGTCGTCCCGCAGATCGTGATGGGTCTGGCGGTCGCCATCCAGGCGGGACTGCGGCTGCCCATCGTCTACAACACCGGCGGCTACGACGCACCCCAGGCGCTCAGCCTGATGGACGGTCTGATCGACATCTACATGCCCGATATGAAGTACGTCGACGCCGCCATCGCGCAGCAGCTCTCGCTCATCCGCGACTACCCGGCGGTCAATCAGGCCGCCGTCAAAGAAATGCACCGCCAAGTCGGCGATCTGGTCGTGGATGAGCGCGGCGTCGCCCAACGCGGGTTGCTCATCCGCCACCTCGTGTTGCCCGGCGGGCTGGCAGGGACGGCTGAAATCGCGCGGTTTCTGACAGAAACAATCTCGCCGGAGACGTACATCAACATCATGCCGCAATACTACCCGTCCTACAAAGCCTGGGACTGCGCCAGCGACGCTATGCCCCTCGACCGTCGCCTGACGCCCGCCGAATACGCCGCCGCCGTCCAGCAGGCCCGTGAAGTGGGCTTGCACCGCTTCGATGAACGCCGCCGATATTTTTGACCAATTTTTTGATCCAACCTATTGACAAATCCCCCCTATTTGTGATATAGTAGTGATTGGAAGCGCTTCCAAAACTGTGGTAGCCATCCTCTTGCGTGTTACCACACATTGAACCGCAATCTGCCCCGAATTGCCTGAATTTTTACAAAAAGGTGGCAGCAATTGAAAGCGCTTCCAACACTTCACAGTAGAACTCTCGAAAGAGAAAAGAGGGAGAAATGACCGACAAACTGACCCTGGACGAAATCGCCAGACGCGCAGGCGTCTCACGCACGACCGCATCGCGCGTGCTCAACAACCGTCCCAACGTGCGGTCTGAAATACGCGAGCGCGTGCAGCGTGTCATGGCTGAAACCGGCTACCGCCCCCATCCCGTGGCGCAGTCGCTGGCCTCACAACAATCGCACGTCATCGGATTGGTCTTGCCACGCCGGACGGAGATTCTGTTCAACGACCCATACTTTCCGAGGCTTACCCAGGGCATCGCCCAGGCGTGCAACGATCACGACTACACCCTCGCACTCTTTATGATGCAGAGCGAAGCCGACGAGCAGAAATTCTATCCGCGCATCTCCCGCAAGGGCTTGCTGGACGGGATCGTGATTCAGGTTGGGCAAATCGGCGATGACCTCATCGCCCGTTTGCTGGCCAGCGACGTGCCGACCGTCGTGGCCGGTCGCCCGCTACAGCACCCCAACGCCAACTATGTCGATGTGGATAACGTCGCCGGCGCGTGCAGCGCCGTGATGCACCTGCTGCACTTGGGCCACAAACGTATCGGTATGATCACCGGTGATATGCGCACCACCGCCGCGCTCGACCGGTATACGGGGTATTGCAAAACATTGCAGGAGCACGACTTGCCGGTAGACGAGACGTTGATCAGTGAAGGGTACTTCACGGAAATCGGCGGCTATGAGGCGATGCAACGGCTGCTCCCGCACAAACCCGATGCCATCTTCAGCTCGTCGGACGCCATGGCGCTCGGCGCGCTCAGAGCCATCTACGAAGCCGGCCTGACCGTCCCGAAAGACATCGCCGTGGTCAGTTTCGACGATCTCCCCCCTGCCACCATCGCCAGACCACAACTGACCACCATCCACCAGCCCGTCCACGCTTTTGGCGTAAAAGCCGTGGAGACGCTGCTCGATGTGATCAAAAATGGCCCCACCCCGCCCCGGCGGATTATTATGGAGACCGAGTTGGTTATCCGGGAATCTTGCGGCAGCAGATAGCTCGAAGCGCGAGCTGGCATGATTCACCAATCCTTGGTTCATAGGATCAACAGCACATTGTTAAGGAGGTAGCTATCGCCTATTGACATAAATACCCATAACCGATGACCGAAAATATTCAAACTGAGATCTTGAGGGAGGATATGAGATGAACACAAGACTTTCCAATTTACTACGGGGCTTCACGTTGCTGTCGTTGTTGACTATGATGCTCGGCGCATCGTCTCTGGCGAGTGGAAAAGCAGCCTTT
>JAKJAB010000258.1:0-259 GCA_022707725.1 Chloroflexota bacterium
CTAGTGTGCCATCCACCTGATAGTAGGTGCGGATGGTGTCTTCGATTCGGAAACCGGCGTCTTTGCGCATGGTCTGGATGCGGCGCACGATCTCGCGGGCCAGTCCCTCTTGCTCGAGTTCCGGCGTGACGACGGTATCCAGCGCGACCACCAGTCCGCCTTCTCCGGCGACGCCGTAGCCCTCGCGGGCGTGACTCTGCACCAGGACTTCGTCCGGGTTGAGCACGGCCTCGCTGCTGTCTTCCAGGGTCAAAGCCAA
>JAKJAB010000258.1:331-5347 GCA_022707725.1 Chloroflexota bacterium
CGGGAAGCGCTGCCCGAACTTCGGGCCGAGCACGCGGTTGAGCGGCAACAGCTTGTACTCGACCAGTTCGCCCTCTTCGGCGACGAAGGCGATGTCCTTCACGTTCAGTTCGTCGGCCAGCAGATCGAGCAACTGGCTCAGCGCCTCACGGCGGCGCGGGTCGGCGGCGATGAGCGCCTGGCGCAGCGGTTGGCGCACCTTCAGGTTGCCCGTCGCGCGCACGGAATGGCCCAACGTCGCGGCCTGGCGCACGGCAGCCATCGCTTCCACCAGCACGCGCTCCCCGGCGTCCAACGGTTCAGCGGTGGGCATCAGGCAGTGGTGGATGCTCTCCGGCGCGTCAGTTTCCGCAGTACGCACAAGATTCTGGTACATCACCTCTGTCATAAACGGCAGCACCGGCGCGAGCAGCTTGGCAAACGTCGTCAACACGGTGTAGAGCGTCTGGTAAGCGGCCTCTTTGTCGGCGTCGGAGCTAACGCTTGCGCCGCGCGCGGCCCAGAAGCGGCGGCGGCTGCGGCGAACGTACCAGTTGCTCAGGTCGTCCAGAAACGCCTCGGCCGGCTGCGCCACTTTGAGCGGGATGTATGTTTCGTAGCCCTCGGTCATTGCAGCAACCGTCTCGCGCAGGCGGGCGATGATCCACTTGTCCAACACGGCAGGCGCAGCAGCCTCCGTCCAAGGAGACCAGAGATTTGGCTGCCCTTCTTCGAATTCGAACGGATTCTCCAGCAATTCGGCGGGCGGCGTCCACTCGTCGATGCGCGCATAGGTAACGAAGAAGGCGTAGGTGTTCCACAGCGGGATGATGAAGCGACGACGTGTTTCATCGGCGCGGTGGTAGCCGAAGAGCAGGTTTTGGTCGAGTGGTTGGTTCATGAAGAGCCAGCGCATCGTGTCCACGCCCATAGTTTCGGCGGCGTCATCGAACCAGATCGCATTGCCCCACGATTTGTGCATCGGACGCCCATCTTCCGCAAAGCAAGTGGAATAGCCATGAACCACCTTCGTCGGCGGCATCTGCTCGAAAACGGTGCTCATCGTGATGAGACTGTAGAACCAGTTGCGGAACTGCCCCGGGAACGATTCGCTGATCCATTCGGCAGGCACCCACTTGGCCCAATACTCGCGGTTGGTGCGATATTGCGTAGTCGAATACGTCACGCTGCCGGCGTCGAGCCACGGATTGCCCACATCGGTGATGCGCGTCATCACGCCGCCGCACTTGGGACAGACGATCTTGATCGCATCCACATACGGACGGTGCGGCGTGTGCCCCTCGAAGACGTCCCACCCTTCGACGGCGCGCGCGCGCAGTTCGTCCTCGTCGCCGAGCACCTCGAAGTGATCACAGTCCTTGTTATCGCACACCCAGATCGGCAGCGCCAGACCCCAGTAGCGCTTCTTGGAGATCATCCAATCGTGCATGTTGCGCAGCCAGTCCATCTCGCGGGCGTAGCCGAATTCGGGGATCCACTGAATCTGATCCACCACATCCATGATCTGGTAGCGCAGACTGCGCGCTTTCTCTTCCGCCGTGACCTCCTCGCGGGGCTTATCGTACAGTTCGCCCATATCGATGAACCATTCATCCACCAGACGGAAGACCAGCGGCGTGTCGCAGCGCCAGCAGACGGGATAACGGTGCGTGTAACTGTCCACGCGATAGAGCCTGTCCTTGCCCGTCAGATCGTGGAAAATCTGGTGCGCCACTGCGTGAACGTCGCGGCCGGTAAGCCAGCCGAAGCCTTCCAGGAACACGCCGTTTTCGGCCAGCGGGGCGAGCGCGGGCAGACTGTAGGTTTCGCCTAACTCGAAGTCCTCCGCGCCACAGCCCGGCGCGATGTGAACGATGCCCGTGCCTTCCTCCTCGCCGACCGCATCCCAGGGGATCACACGGTGGAACGCAGGCACGTTCATCGCCTGCACGGCGGGCAGCTCATCGAAGGGACCGTCGTACTCCCACCCGATCATCTCCGCGCCCTTGAGCCGGCCAAGCACCTCGTACTTCCCCTTGATGACGTTGGGCAGTGTGCCCTCAGCCAGGTAGTACGTCCAACCGTCCTGCGCCTGCACCTTCACGTAAGTCAGGTTCGTCCCCACGGCGGCGGCGACGTTGCTGGTGAGCGTCCACGGCGTCGTCGTCCAGACGAGCAGCGCCTCACGCTCGCGCCCGCGCAACGGGAAGCGAATCACGGGCGCGTCGTGCGTTAGCTCGCGGTAGCCATCGGTGACAATTTCGTGCTGGCTGATGCCGGTCTCGCAGCGCGGGCACCAGGGCATCACGTCATGGCCCCGGTAGAGCCAGCCGCGTTCCCACACCTTCTTGATGAACGTCCAGATCGTATAGTTGTTCTCCGTGGCGAAGGTGAAGTACGACCCGCCCAGCTCCGGCGATCCCAGGCGGCCCACCAGCCGCTCGACGCTGTCGGTGACGGGGCCATCGGGGCCATTCACCGTCATTGCCTGCGCCGGGTTTTCGAGCAACTTATCGGCCATCGCGCGCAGCGTGTCGGTGTCATTCCAGTCCATCCAGTAACCCAGGCGGATCGATTGCTCGGTCTGCTTGGCAGCCTGGCGCAGCACGCGCGCCTTGCACTCCAGCACGAACGGCGCGAGGCCATAGGTTTCGATGTCGTGCTTGGATTTGAAGCCCTTCTCCTTCTCCACCTCGACTTCCACCCATAAGCCCTGGCAATCGAACCCGTTCTGGTAACGCTGCTGGTAACCGCGCATCGCCCAGTAGCGCTGCCAGAGATCCTTATACGCGCGCCCCCAGCCGTGATGGATGCCCATCGGGTTGTTCGCCGTGATCGGGCCGTCGATGAACGACCAACGCGGCGCGCCCGCGCGCAAAGCGTTCAGCTTTCGAAATGCCTGGGTTGTCTCCCAGAAATCCAGCATTTCGTGTTCTTGTGCGATGAAATCGATTTGGGTTGGTACTGGTTTGAATTGGCCTGCCAATTTCGACATGATTTTTCTCCTCAGCCGTGATATAATCAATGATAAGAACAAAACCTCGTTCAGGAGGTAACAATGACCGTTTCTATCAATACAATTGCGCAACAACTGCGTCTTTCACCAGAAGAGCTTATCCAACGCAGCCTGGCTTCATTCTTGGACCGCGAAAAACGCACCGTTCAAATGGATATCGCCGATTTACAGGACCGCTACGGCGCACGTTCCTCTGCGGCTTTACGCACCCGCATCGAACGCGGCGAGATCTACAGTCACCCGGCTTGGGAAGAAGCGATAGAATGGGAACAGTTGGAAGCCTATCTCGATCATTTACAATCGCTTGTGGATGCGCTTGAGCAATGATGATGTATGAAACATTGACGCATATCGCACTCACCGAGTTCAACGATATCGTCACTCACCATCAACTCATTTACCGCCGCGCCGCCATTCCCCTGAAACTACGCCTTTTCATCCGGGACGAAACGTTCGTTGATGTCTGGTTCAGTCCTAATCTATTGCGCTATTCCTATCATTGGGAACAACGCGCCGCGCGGGGATTACTCCACCGTCACGACAACGCCCCAGATCATCCCCATATACCAACGTTTCCCAAACATTTCCACAACGGTACAGAAGATGCGATTGAACCTAGCTCAATCTCCGCCGATCCCGAAACGGCATTGCGTGAATTTCTTCGATTTGTAAGGTCGCAACTGAATATCTCAAGCTAAATAACAAACACGCCCCCATCCCCCACAGGGACGGGAGCGTGTCTCTTTTGCTCTCGCGGTACCACCCTGATTGTTCTCCAATGAGAACCCCTCACTCGACGGCTATCACCGTCGTGCATTTGATAACGAGGCGCTACCCCGGCTCGGTCTACTCGACTGGGAATTGGTAATCCCTATTTCCGATCTTTCGGCGAGCGGCTCCGGAGGGATTTTCGGCGCCGGCTCTTGCACTCGGCTCGCACTTCCCCGAATTCGCTGAAGCGGCTTCCTGCGCGTACTCGTCTCCATCAACACCTTTGTAACGAAATTATGCCATAAGCACAATAGTTGTCAAGCCAACAAAAGCTCGCAGCTATAAGTCTAGCCCGTAGGGCTTTGCTCTTTTCGCCTGGCCTCTTCAGTCCCAGGGCGCATAGGCTAAATCCTCAAATCCCAAATCTGCGGTATGATTGCGGTTATGATGAAAAAATGGCTCGCGATAATTCTATTCGTCGGATTGTTGCTCACGCTGGCGTGTAACGCGCCGATCTTCACCCCCTGGCCGACGCCAACGCCCACTAACACGCCAACGCCCACAGCGACACCCACCCCCGTCATCCCACCCACAGCGACGCCGCTCCCGGCAGATACCGGCTGGCAGACCGTCCAACCAGGGATCGAAATCCGTAGTCTCGACGTCGCCGTCGGGACCAGCGTGGAGCGCGTGACCGTCACCCGCCTCGACCCGACCGCCGTGATGTTCCACGTGCTGTACGCGCCGGGCGCGCCGGCGTTGGTGAGCGCGTGGGCGCAGCAAACCGGCGCGGCTCTCGTGATAAACGGAGGCTACTTCACGGAGGAGCAAATCGTCACCGGGTTGACGATCAGCAACCGCGAACGCTTCGGAACGCCCTACGGCGATTTCGCAGGGATGTTCGCGGTGACGGAGAGGGGCGAGGTGAGCGTGCGTTGGCTGCGCGCCTGGCCCTACGATTCGCAGGAAAACCTCCGCGAAGCTGTGCAGTGTTTTCCGGTGCTCGTCAAACCGGGCGGCGTGATGGGGTTTCCCGCCGACGCCGATGACGGTCGCATCGCGCGGCGCACGGTGGTCGCACAAGACAACAATGGACGCATCTTGATGCTGATCGCGCCGCGCGGGTTCTTCAGCCTGCACACGCTGGCAACGTGGCTGGCGGCGTCCGATTTGGACGTGGACGTTGCCCTGAACCTCGACGGCGGCGCGTCGTCGGGGCTGTGGGCGCCCAACGCGGCGCAGATTGATTCGTTGATAGGGGTGCCGGTGGTCATCGCGGTGACGTCACGGTGAGCGCCGTCAGCGGCAACG
>JAKJAB010000259.1 GCA_022707725.1 Chloroflexota bacterium
CGGCGATTTCGAATGGGACGCCGTTGTTTGCCAGGAGAAAGCTGCGCCACTGCCCGCCAAAGGTCAGGCCGATAAGTACCCCCGCGAGGACCGCGGCGACGGTGAAAAACACGCGTAATGGGCGTGTGGAATATGTGATGGGCGGCGCGTTGTTTGCACTGCGCGTCCGTCCAGTGAATGCGGCCGGTTTCGCCGTGAAGCGGTCTTTCGGTGCGATCAGGTGGGGTATAAAACTCCAGTTCAACAGCAGGAAGACTACGGCGATGAGGGCGGCTATGAGGGCCAGCAGGACGGAAGTCGCCACGCGTGTGGTGAAGATTTGGGTGTAGCCCAGGCTCTTGAACCAGAGAAAATCGGTGTAGAACGTGGCGAATGTCGAAGACGTGACGCACAGCAGAAGGATGAGCATCATCCCCAAACTGATCCAGAGTTGTGTCCGGCGCGCGGCGCGCGGTTTGAGAGTGGCAGTTTTTGGTTCCCTTGTCATATCGTTTCTCCTGAGTTATCAGCCTACAGTATAATCCTAAACGGGGAATAGTTAATCTCCAGTACGGGAATATTTGGTATTATATCGGACACAAGGATTTCTGACAATGTTTATTTGCATGTTGTCTGCGTTTCAAAATTCAAGCGCACTCTTGCAAGTTTTTGTAACCGTGGTAAGATATTGGATGCTGTACAGCCCGTCCATGCGACGGTTTGGTTCTGTCCACGTGTAGTTTCGCTCTGGTTGACATGATGGAGGTTTGGCGATGGCTAACTTGTTCGATAAGCTCATGACAAAAGTGGAGATTGCTCTCATGACCCGTGTCGCTTCCGTACCAGGAGGCCCCGAGCCGCCGGGATGACCCTTTGACCGTCTTTTTCCGCAGGTAGACATCGTGCTTAGAAAGCGTCGTGATGCAGCCTGATCTGATCCGCATAATTGTGGAGAGGGCAGGTAAAATTCACGGTCAATACGGTAACACCGGCGAGCGGGCCTCAACGAAGTTGGGGAGGGCTAGTTTTGATGTAGCCCAATGTGCGCAGAGAGCACCCGCTCGCTTTTTGTGTCTCTGGCATCTGTTCAGTTTTTCGTCAGAAGGTGGTGTGTAGGTGGCTGAAATGTCCCAAAATTTGAATCCAAAACTCTTGCAGAAACTCACATACGATTTGAAAGTTGCGGTGCACAAAAACCGCCTGGTGGGGCTGTGGCGCGTGTTGACCGGCTTCCGCCTGCTGTATCTCGGTGCGATGATCGCCATTGTCCTGGGCGCGTTCACGCGCGTCTATTACTACCGCGTTGTGCAGTACGTCATCGACACGGTGGTGGGCGAAGGGCGAAACACGCAGCACTTACCCTGGCTCGCGCTCTCTTTTGTGGGACTGGCCGTCCTGGAAGGGACGTTCGCCTATCTGCGCGGTATCTGGTCGGCGGAGACGGCGGAAGGGATCGCATTGCGATTGCGCGACTATCTCTACGATCAGATGCAGCGGCTGCCGTTCGCCTTTCACGACTACGCCAAAACCGGTGAGTTGATCCAGCGCTCCACCTCGGATGTGGACGCGATGCGCCGTTTCTACGCCGATCAGGCGTTGGGTATCGGGCGGATCGTAGCGCTGTTTGTGGTCAACTTCACGATGCTGCTGCGTCTGAACACGCGGATCGGGCTGTTGTCGGTGGTCGTGATGCCGGTGATCGTGGCGATGTCGTACTGGTTCTTTGGGCGCGTCTCCAAGGCGTATGACCGTTACCAGGACCAGGAAGCCAAACTTTCGACGGTGCTACAGGAAAACCTGACCGGCGTGCGCGTCGTCAAGGCGTTTGCCCGGCAGCCTTACGAGATCGACAAGTTCGACCGCGAGAACTGGGAGCGCTATCACCTGGGCAAGAAGCTGCTCATCATGCACTCGCTTTACTGGCCGCTCTCCGACGTTCTCTGCGCGGGCCAGACCATTCTGGTGCAGGCCGTGAGCGCGATGATGGCCGTGCGCGGCGAGATCACCGTAGGCACATACATCGCCGTGATGGGGATGTTGACCTGGATCATTTGGCCGATGCGCAACCTGGGCCGGCTGATCGTGCAGGTCTCGACTGGTTTGGTCTCCTATCGCCGCGTGGCGGATGTGGTCGAGCAGGAGCGCGAGGACATCGTGGCGGGATCGGTTCCGCTGGATGCGCAAATTCGCGGTGCGCTAACTTTTGAGAATGTCAGCTTCTCCTACCAGCCGATGGCGGTTTTGCAGGACGAAGACGACAAGAAGAAAGACAAGAAGGGCAAGGAAAAGGAAACCGCCGAACCGGAGAAGAAGGAAGAGGAACTCAAGCCCGTCGAGGTGTTGCACGATATCTCCTTCCGCTGCGCGCCGGGTGAGGTGGTCGCACTGCTCGGTTCCACGGGATCGGGGAAGACCAGCATTATCAACTTGCTGCTGCGCTTCTACGATTACCAGGAGGGCCGCCTGGCCCTGGACGGCGTCGAGTTGAAGGACTACCCGCGCAGTTTGTTGCGGCGCAACATCGGCATTGTCGAGCAGGAACCGTTCCTCTTCTCGCGCAGCATCCGCGACAATATCGCCTACGGGGTGCACCGCGAGGTGACGCAGGAGGAGGTCGAGCAGGCGGCGCAGGCAGCGGCGATCCACGACATCATCTTGACGTTCCCGCAGGGCTACGACACGATCGTCGGCGAGAAGGGTGTGACACTCTCCGGCGGACAACGTCAGCGCGTGGCGATTGCGCGCGCGCTGCTCAAGGATCCGCGCATTCTGGTGCTGGACGACGCGACCTCATCGGTGGATACCGAGACCGAGGAGCAGATCCAGCAGGCGTTGGAAGTGCTCATTCCCGGACGCACCACCTTCATCGTCGCACACCGCATCCAGACGGTGATGAACGCCGACCTGATCGTGGTGCTCGACAAGGGGCGCATCGTGCAATCCGGCGCCCATGCTGATCTGATTCAACAACCAGGACTGTACCGCGACATCTATGAAATCCAATCGCGCATCGAAGAGGAAGTCGTGGCAGAAGTGGAACGTGGGGTGGCCGAGTCGGAGTTCACGTTCGAGCCGGCAGGCGTACTCGCATAAACCATGAATCAAGAATCATGAATCATGATTCTTGATTCTTTTCACTTGAGGTAACTACAATGGCGCAATCTTATGGATTTGAAGAAGAAGAATTCACGACTAAGGTGAATGGGCGCGTGGTCATGCGGATCATGCGCCAGGTGACGCCGTACTGGCGCTGGATTCTGGGATTTATCGTGATGATCGCGCTAACGTCGGTGGCCGACTCGTACTTCACCTACTTGAGCAAGCAACTCATCGATGAAGGCATCGTCGCCAGAGACACGGCGCGGCTCACACAACTGCTGGTCAGGTACGGCGGGCTGTCCGTCTTCCAGGCGATCACGGTGTTCTGCTTCGTCTACCTGGCCGGCGTCCTGGGCGAGCGTGTGCAGTACGATATGCGCAAACAGCTCTTCAACCACTTGCAGGCGCTCTCGTTCTCGTACTTCGACAAAACGCCTGTGGGGTGGATCATGTCGCGCGTCACGTCGGACTCCGGGCGTATCGCCGACCTGGTGACGTGGGGTTTCCTGGATGTGACGTGGGCGACGCTCAACATCATCACGTCGCTCACGTTCATGATGATCATCAACTGGCGGCTGGCGCTCATCGTGGCGGGGGTGATCCCGCTGATGATTGCGGTCTCGTTCTACTTCCGCCAGCGTATCCTGGTGCAGTACCGCGATGTGCGGAAGTTGAACTCGATGATCACGGGTGCGTACAACGAGAGCATCGCCGGCGTGCGAGTGGTCAAGGCGCTCGTGCGCGAGAAGAAGAACCTGGAAGAGTTCAGCGATACTTCGTGCGCCATGTATCACGCCGCTTATCGCGCTGCGTGGCTCTCTGCGCTGTTCCTGCCGGCCGTGCAGATCGTCGGCGCGTTCGGGATCGGGGCAGTGGTGTGGTATGGCGGCCTGCAAGCGCGCAATGCAGGCGTATCGCAAATGGGGATCACCGTTGGCGGCATCCAGGCGTTTCTGTCGTACCTGACGTTCATCATGTGGCCGATCCAGGACTTGGCGCGCGTCTACGCGGAGATGCAACGGTCGGTGGCCTCGGCGGAGCGTGTCTTCTCGCTCATCGACGCCAAACCCGACGTGGTGGACCGTGAAGGCGCGTTCGATCCCGGTTTCGTGCGCGGCGAGGTCGCATTCGAGGATGTGACCTTCCGTTACGAAGAGGGCAAGGACGTGCTGACCGACTTCAACCTGCACGTCGATCCGGGTGAGCATATCGCCATCGTCGGACCGACGGGCGGCGGCAAGACGACGATCGTCAACCTGCTCTGCCGCTTCTACGAGCCGACGGAGGGTGTCGTCCGCATCGACGGGCGCGACTACACCACGCTGACACAGCACGCGATCCAGTCGCGCATCGGCGTGGTCTTGCAGACGCCGCACCTGTTCTCCGGCACGATCCGCGATAACATTCGCTACGGCCGGTTGGACGCCACCGACGAAGAAGTGGAGCAGGCGGCGAAAGTGGCGCACGCACACGACTTCATCGTGGGCATGGACAAGGGCTACAACGAGGATGTGGGCGAGGGGGGCAACCTGCTCTCCGTGGGACAGAAGCAGCTCGTGAGCATCGCGCGGGCCGTGCTCGCTGACCCCGCCATTCTCATCCTCGACGAGGCCACCAGTTCGGTGGACACGCTGACCGAAGTGAGCGTGCAGCGGGGGATGGAGGCGCTGATGGCCGGCCGGACGAGTTTCGTCATCGCGCACCGGCTTTCGACGATCAAGCGCGCCGACCGCATCCTTGTCCTCAAGGCGGGGCGCATCGTCGAGGTGGGCACGCACAGCGAGTTGATCCGCGCGCGCGGGCACTACTACGACCTCTACACCCGCCAGTTCCGCCGCGAGCGGGAGCAGGTGTACGGCGTGGGTGAATTTGCCGCAGCGATTGCCTAGTCAAGGGAGTGGAGAGATGCGAAGTCTCTCCACTCTTTTTATTTGCACTAAATTTCTTTGCCTTGACGTCTGCTCTTTGTCGCGTATTATTGGAAGATAACTGCGCGAGGAGGGCGTTATGGATACCACACCAAAACTTATGCCGTTGTCAGAGTTGGGGCAGCGCCAGACCGAAATTCCGGCCGCACTGAACGAAAGCCCTTTAGTGCTGACTGAGGGGAACCGGGCTGCCGTCATTGTAGCCGATGCTGATTACTGGAACCAAATCGTCCAAGAGTTGAGGGATTTACGCGAGACATTGGATATGCCTTTCTCACGACCGCGACGCAGCCCGGCACCCACGTGCAATTCGTGATATAGCGCTCAAGCGCGCTCTCT
>JAKJAB010000025.1 GCA_022707725.1 Chloroflexota bacterium
TGACCACGGCGCGGTGGACATCCCTGAAAGATGATGTTGATCCTAGCCAGCAGGCTTCCATCGATAAAATGGGCGTGGGAGCAATTGACGCGACTGCCGCAGACAACTCGCTCATCAATGGGCGGATCCAGGGTCTGTATTTGCATGAGGGGGATTTTACCGATGGCTACTATGACATCAACTTCGAAGTTACCGTGCCGGAGCGCATCCGCGTTATCATCGTGTGGAGTTCGCATCCAAGCCGGGTATGGATCACGAACTGGATTCTGCACGACCGTTTGGAAAGCGACTTTGATTTGACCATCCGCGCGCCCAACGGCCAGGTGTTTGGTTCCTATGCCGACGAAGCCAACTACGAGATCGTGGAGTTTGAAGCTCCTGTCACCGGAACGTACCGGGCGCGTATTCATTTATCCCGTTGGGATGATTCCTCAATGGAAGAGCGTGTCGGCTTCGCGTGGTATAGCGGCGCGCCGCTGCCGTGATGTGAGTTAGGTTCATCTCAGAATGGAGGAGGATGCTATGCCCATCACCTTTATGCACATCGCCGATATTCACCTCGGCTACCAACAATACGGCCTGCAGGAACGCTTCGACGACTTCAGCCGTACCTTTTTGAGCCTGGTCGAACAAGCCATCGTCCGGCAGGTCAACTTCGTATTGCTGGCGGGGGATCTATTCGAAAAGCGCACCGTTGACCCGCTGGCCATGCGTGTGGCTATCGAGGGTTTGACCCAGTTGCAGGAAGCGGGGATTCCCGTTCTGGCCGTCGAAGGCAACCACGAGCGCGCCTACTTCCAAGAGCAATACTCGTGGATGGATTTCCTCGACGCGCTCGGCTACCTGCGCCTGCTCAACCCCCGCTTTGAGGGCGGCGTCCCTATCCTCGAACCGCACGGCGAAGCAGGCGGCGCTTACGTAGACCTCGCAGGCGGCATCCGGGTGTACGGCCTGCAATACTACGGCGCGTCCATCAACAAAGCCATCCAGGGGTTCGTCGCAGCCGTGGCGGACATAGATCACAGCACCGTCCAGTACACCATCCTGATGTTGCACGCCGGGCTGGAAGGACAACTGGAACACGTCGGGCGCCTCAAGTACGACGACCTGGCCCCACTGCGGGAGCGCGTGGACTACGTTGCGCTGGGCCACATCCACAAACCTTACAGCGTCGACGACTGGATTTACAACCCCGGTTCGCCGGAGACGAACAGCATGGAGGAGACCGCCTGGCCCGAACGCGGCTGCTTGTTCGTGGAAGTACACCCTGGACAGCACCCGTCGCATCACGTGGATGTGCGACCTGCCCCGCGCCGTGCCTTTCATCGCTTCCGCATCGCCGTGGATACCCTGGAAACGCCCCACGCGGTTTACGACGCCGTCCAACACTTGACGGTCCGCGAGGCCGCCTACGTGGCGCAAAGCAGCCGGCCGGTGGTCGAAGTGACCTTGAGCGGCGTGCTACCGTTCAATCGTTATGACCTGGACGTGAGCCATATCGAACAGGTCGTGACCGACGCCTGGTCGCCGCTGGTCACGCGCATACGCAATCAGACCTCCCCGGTAGAATTCGCGTTGGCGCTGGATGAGACCGCCAGCCGGCCCGAACTGGAACGCGCGATTGTCCAGGAATTGCTCACCCGCGACACCCGTTTCCGCCCGGCCGCCGCCGCGTGGACGGCCGGCGCGCTCGACCTCAAGCGTCTGGTGTTGGAAGACAGCGCACCGGAGGCCATCATCGCCCACGTCCGCCAACTGCGCCGCGAAATTGGCGCGTGGGATACGGTTCCATCATCGGAGGAGGCATAAATGCGCATCCTCCAAGTAGACCTCGACAACGTTAAAAGTTATCGGCAGGCTAACATCACCTTCGCCCCTGGCACCAACGCTATCTGCGGTCACAACGGCGCGGGCAAGAGCACGATATTGGAGGCCATCGGCTTCGCCCTCTTCGATTTCCTGGCCGTCAAGCAAGACGATTTCGTCCGCGAAGGCGCGAAAACCGCCGCCGTCACCGTCCACGTAACCGGGACAGACGAGCGCGTCTACCACGTCGTGCGCCGCTGTGGGGGCAGCAACCAGTACTACGTGTACGATCCCGAACTCGACGAGAAGCTCACCGACGGCAAAGCCGAAACGGTGCTGTGGCTGCGAGAGTTTCTGGGCGTGGAACCGGCGACGGAACTGTCCGTGCTCTTCCGTGACGCGGTAGGCGTGCCGCAGGGCTTGCTGACCGCGGCCTTCCTGGAAACCGCCGGCCGGCGCAAGGACGTGTTCAACCCCTTGCTGCGCGTGGACGAATACGAGCGCGCGTGGGCCGCCTTGCGCGAACCACGCCGCCGGTTGGAAGGACAGATCGCCGCGCTGGAAACAGAGATCGCCGGCTTGACGGCAGAAGTCCGAGCTTTGCCAGAATTGCGCGCAGAATTGGCGGCGCTGACGGCGGATATTGCCCAAAGCCTACAGCAACAAACCGCTGCGCAAACCACATTGGACGACGTCACGGCCCGCAAAGCGGATATGGAAGCGCTCAAAGCTCAACTGGACGCTGCGGAGCAGCAAACGGCCCAGGCGGAAGCGACCCTGCAAACCCTCTCCGCCCGGCGCGCCGATGCGCAGGCCGCGTTGGAACGCGCGGAGGCAGCCCAGGCGGTGGTGGAAGAGACGAGCGCCGCACATCGGGCGTATTTGGCTGCCGAAGAACGCCTCTCCGCCCTGGAAACCGAGCGCGTCGCGCGTGATCAGGTGCAGCAAGCGCAACAGGCGTGCAGCCACGCGCAAGAGCTGGCGCGGCAGGAAGTGGCCCGTCTGGAACAAACGTTGGCGGCTATCGCGGAGGCCGAAACAGAGATGACAGCCCTGGCTCCCCAGGTCGAAACCCAGACCCGCCTGGAAGCCGCCCTGGAGGATGCGCGCCGCGCGGTCGAGCAGCACAAGGCCGCGGAACAAACGCTGGTGCGGGAACGCCAACGTCTGGCCGAAATGGAGACCCGGTTGGCCAAGACACAAGCGCAACTCGAAACCCGGCGCGGCAGCGAAGCCGAATTGCAAGCAGCGCAAGCCGAGCTGGATGCTTGCAACGCCCAACGCGAAACGCTGGCGGCGCAACTTGCCGCCCAACAAGCGGAGTATCAACTCGCGCGCGAGCAAGCCAAACAAGCCGCGCGGCGACGGCAAGATGCCCAACGCGACCTGGAACGCGCGCGCCAACGCCAGGCGGAGTTGGCCGCCAGGCAAGATGAAGTTCGGCGCGGCCTGGAAACCCTGGTCGCGGTGGAAGCCCAGATCGAGGCGACGCGGACGGATAGCGCCACATTGGAGCGCGAGGATCGGGAAACCACCGTTGCACTCGCCGCCGCCCAAGCCGAACTGGAACGCCTGTACACGCAGAGCGCCGTCCTGACGACAACCGAGGCCGCCGATTGCCCGGTGTGCGGCGCACCGCTCTCCCCCGAACATCGTGAGAATCTATTGGTGCAAAACCAGGCGCAAGTCACAGACCTGGAAGCAACCCTTGCCGCTGCGCGGACCAGGCAAAGCGCCATCGAGAAAGAACGGCGTCGTCAGGAGCAAGCTTTACGCAAGCTGGAGAAACAGGTCAAGGACCTGCCGCGTCCGGCGGAAGCCGAGGAAGTCGCGGCCCACATCGCTGCACAGCAACAAGACGTATCTGCAAGGGAAGCGGAAATCGCTGCCGTGCAGGATGAACTCACCGCGCTGGAGGAACGCCAGGCCACACTACAGGCGACGGTGGACGCGGTGCAGCGTCAAGTAGCCGAAGCCGAACCCGCGCGTGAGGCCGCCCAAAGCATCGTCCGCCAACTGGAAGCGCACCTCGCCGCGCTGCCCCGTCCGGCAGAAGCCGCCGACCTGACCGCCCAGATTGAGGCCCAACAGCAGACCGTCGCGGAAAGCGCACAGACTGTCGCCGCCCTGCGCCACACGCCGGACGACGCGGCGCGCATAGAAGCGGAGTTGGCCGCCCTGGGCGATTCCAAGCGCGCTTACCAACGCGCTGCCGACATCGCCGCGCAGCGCGAGACCATTGCCGGTCAACACGCCAACGCCGTCACCCGGCTTGCCGAATTGGATGCGCAGCGTGAGACCCTGGAGGCCCAAGTCACCGCGTATGCCGGTCTAGATGACCGCCTCGCTGCGGCGCGCGCCGACCGCGCGGACAACGCGCCCGGCCATCAACGTTATCTGCAACACGAGCGCGAGGCGGTGAGCCTGGCCGAGCGCCAGTCTACAGTGACGACGTTGCGCGACGAGGTCAACACAGCGCGGCATAATCGGGATGCCCACGTTGAAGCGCGCGACGCGCTTGCCCGTCGCTATGATCATGCCGCCTACACCGCGCTAGTGGCGCAACATAGCACGTTGCGCGAGACGTTAGCGCGACTGCAAGCCGGGTTGGAACACCAACAAGCACAGCAAGCACGGGTGCAGCAAGCCATTGCGCGTCTCGAAGCGCGCCAGCGCGAGCTGGACGCGGCGCAAGCTGAACGCGATGAACACATTGCCGTACAATCCCTCCTGGAAACCCTGCGGCAAGTCTTACGGGACGCCGGCCCGGCGGTGACGCGCGCCCTGGTGGAAATGATCTCACTCCACGCCGACCGTCTTTACACCGACATTATGCAGAGCAACGGGGGGCTGAATCCGGCGACGCGGTTACGGTGGACGGAGGATTATGACATCGTGCTCACCAGCCAGGGACGCGCGCGTACTTTTCAGCAACTTTCCGGCGGGGAACAAATGGCCGCAGCCCTGGCCGTGCGCCTGGCGCTGCTGCGTGAAGTCTCCACGGTGGATATTGCCTTCTTCGACGAACCGACCGCCAACCTCGACCGTGACCGGCGTGCCAACCTGGCCGCGCAGGTGCTCAACGTCAAAGGCTTCGCACAACTTTTCGTCATCAGCCACGACGATACGTTTGAGCAGGACACGGATTTCGTGGTGCGCATCGAAAAGGTGGAAGGGGAGAGCCGCGTGGTAGCAACATAAATTTGCACAAGTAAGCAATAAACATATACTTCAAAGTCATAGTATCATTGACAGCCAGGATCAAACGCTATCTCACCAGAAGCAAAAAGGTTTGAAATGCGGACTCGACGCAGAATGATTGTGTACCACCAGATCTGATTGAGGGTGATATGAATAACGAACACACGATACCAGACAACAATCCACAACCTCAATTGCCATTGCCTGGAATTGAATTGTCCCACAAAGAGCCAATCAGTAATCCTCTATTGCAAGTTGAGGAACGTGAAACCCAGGGAGTATCAACACAATTCAAGTATGGTTATCAGCGGGAATTGATAACTCGGGCTTGCATATCTATGTTGCGTTCAGGATCGAGTGTCAAGGCCATTGCGATTGAATTGCACGAGGACTATGTTATCGAGTACGAGGATGGGCACTTTGATTTTTGCCAAGTTAAGCATAAAGATGAAGGCCAGCAAGCGAGTTTCAGCACAATGTCTGAAGCACTTCACAATCTCTTTTCTCGGTTCAAAGAGTTTAGCCAACCTTCAAACGTTTTCACTCTACAGTGTAATCGTGGAGCACATTCGTCAAGTGGAAAAACTGGTAATTTGTGGGAGTTAAAAGACTTGTTGACAAAGAAACGCCAAAGAGCGCTTGATCATCGTGAAGAAACCCGTCTGAGAAGTCTAAAACTATACATTCATAGTTTGAGTGCTTTCCAAGATGAAGCGTATGAATTGGTTGATACATTTATCGAGGGGTTACAAATAGCAACAGGGGAATTAAGTGAGGAAGCCGTGCGAATAGTAAGTGAGAGGGAACTGCTTGATGTACTTCGGATTCACTATAGTACTCCGTATTTGAACGTCGATCAACTCAGGAGAATTTGTCAGGACATATACGATTTAGTTGAGAAGACCAGTCGTGAACGAAACGACCGATCTAAAAGAATTCTAAATAAACAAGTAATTTTGGATTTAATCCCTCTCGCACGAGATTTGGTCGAGTTTGGCGACCCGCTTTCGAGCGAGGCTGAACGTCAGATTTTAGGCGATCTAGACCCAGACTGCACTATCTTAGAAAGCAAATGTAAGAAATCAGATGTAGAGGAAATCATTGTGCCTTTAGAAGAAGTTAAAGTAATCGCGCGTAATCGTAACGATCATTATCAAGGAAATGTAGTTGCGTTGAATTACATCGGACATCTTCGCGCAGAAATAAAGCTCCTATGTTCCAGCATCGAAATGGCTAATCGCAGTAAAGGGTTACCTGTTAGTCGTCCAGGGTTATACTCAGAAGTCTCTAATACTCTCAACAAGCTCGCTGAACGAGAATCACAAAATGATTTCAAGGTCCGGGTGGATCCGGTCTACATACATGGACTTTATGCACAACTGGTCAGTGAATGTAAACTACATCCCTAAAATAATGAAAGTTTGGTCATTATGGTACAAAGAGAATTGGAAATGAGCAATGCATATCCGTTGTTTCAAGTTGACGATTATGTCGAATTCCACGCTGCTCGCATACTACTACTTTTACATCATTCGAATGGAAAAATTGAGGGGCGCACCAAGTTAGCCAAACTGGATTTTTTCCTTCGTTACCCTACGGCTCTAAAACAAGCGATAAACTCTGGCTTGGTGAAGAATGTGGATATCGGAGAGACTTTGCACATTGTCGCAAATTCTATTGAGTCCAAGATGATAAGATATCGTTATGGGCCCTGGGATCCCAAATATCCAAGTGTCATTGCTTTCTTGCAAAGTCTTCACTTAATTGAAGTGCTATCTGATCGAATGGAAACATATCAACTTACTTCAGAAGGAAGCGAGGCAGTGGAAAAGCTACTCGATGATGATTCATTTCATAACTTGGACGCAAACTGCCAAGCGGTTGCCAGAACTTTAGGCCAGTGGAATGGAACAACTCTCAAGAACTTCATTTACGAGCATTTTGATGTCATCACTGAGTTGACTATGGGCCAACCAATAGACAGAATAACAGGGGAAGCATAATGGTATCAAGTAAAATGTCGACTTGTTTGAAAATCAATCGCTTGCGCATATCAGGCCATTGTCATCGAGAAATTGCTTTTACTGATGGATTAAACATCATTGAGGGCGATAATGGTTTAGGCAAAACTACTCTAATGAGGTTGCTGCAATTTGGCTTAGGGGTAGAAAGACCATTTCAAACCCCAGAATGGAGGGGAGTGCTTATACCCGAATTAAAGGATAGCAAAAGCGTTTTGGTTGAAATTGAGGTTAACAACAGAGTAATTACTTTGAAGAGAGAGTTAAAACAATTAAATACTGTAAAAGTTTCCTCCAATGCAATGGATGACTTTGTTTATAATAATGCTGATTATTTTATAAGGGACCAGGAGTTTTCGGATTTTCTCCTAAGCAGTCTAAATATCCCGCCTGTTGAAGTGCATAGCCAATCTGGTGGTCAATCAAGGACACTAAAACTAAGCCTTGACCATCTATACCGAATGATCTATCTGGATCAGGATCTGGGTTATATGTCAATTGGCAATTCGTTACCAGATGATTTGAGGCAAGCTGTCACAGAGCTACTACTAAACATCATCAATGTTGAATACTACGATTTACAAATAGCGGAACAGGTTGAGAAGAATCGCCGGGCACAACTTCGACAACAGTTACAGCACGTTCAAAACTTTGTCGAGAAGTTGCGCCTGCTCTCTGCAATTGAGATCAATGCTCGTCGCATGGAGTTATTATCTCAACATAGCACCATAAGCTCAGAAATCACGGAACTCAAAAATGAGATGCGCGCAAATCCCGCTTATCGTAATGATTTACGTCAGAGGATAGTCCAACTAGACGCCAAGCTAGAAAACTTAAAAACCAAATGGCTTGAAGCACATCAAGCCTTAAACCGATATGAATTAGCTAACGCCTCTGTAAGTCAAGAACGCGAGCGTGTACAACGAGCCGCCCATGCGCACCAAGTTCTTTCATCGTATTCAATAAAGATTTGCCCAGGGTGTAATCAACCACTAGATCGTGAAATGCACGCACGGAGGTTACAAAATCTATGTGAGTTGTGCGGCCGTCCAAATCTGATAATCGAAGATACTGACAAAGAGCAATTTTCATGGCGACAAAAGGTATTGAAAGACGAAGAGAAAGAAATAGCAGATTTGAGGGAATTACGTCTAGAAGAAATCACGCGTATAGATGCTGAAATAGAACATTTGACAACAGAGCGCGCAGAAATAAGTGAGCAACTCAATACACTCAGGGATGAGTTCGTAAATGACTTGATTAACCAAATCGAAGAACGCAGGATTATGCTTGGTAGAATAGAACAAGAATTATCGTTGTTGGATTATCAAGAAAAAACACAAGCGCAAATCACTGATATTCAAAAAGAGTTGTCCCAAGTAGAAGAAGAGATTGAAAAGATCAAAGAACGAAAGGACAAAGAAGAGCAACGTATAGCAGAGGCGCGCCAGGTTATTCAAGAGCTACAATCTGCATTGCATTCCTTCTTAGAGGCGATTGAATTTCTTAACTTAGATCGCGTTACGATTGACACAAAAACCTATTTACCCTCTGTCAATGGACGGCGCTATCAACAGTTGAGCGCGACTCAACGCAATCTCACCATCCTTGGTTACTACTATGCATTACTACGAGTTTCTTTGACGTGCAAAACAAATTACCCTAGGCTTCTAATCATTGATAGTGTGCGGAAAGATGATATTGATCAACACACTATGGTCAAATGCCTGGAAAAGTTCAAGGAGCTAGAGAATCTATTTGGTATCCCCTTTCAGGTTCTAATTGCAATGCGGCAAGTGCCAGCGGCTTTTCAAGAAGACGTTCAGTTACGGCTTCACGGTGACAATTACTTGTTGACTTGTGATGCTGCGTGGCTCTGAGATGCAAAACTACAACTTCACTCCCAGCATCGCCCACGACCTGATGATTATCAAGGCCGCCCAGCGAATTGAAATTGCGTATGCCCTCTCGTGATTCTATACCTTTCACCGCCTCCCGCCCGCGCGGACGCGGTAAGCTCTTCAAAACCGCGCCGGATACGTCGCCGGTCACTGCGCCCGCGCCGACAGAACCGCTGCCGAGCATAGTAGCGCCGCCATCTCCCACGGCAGCAGCACTGCCGCCGTCGCCGGAGGGCAGCGTAACAGCGGAAGCCGCCGTCGAACTGCGCCGGCCCATCGTCTGTCCCCCACTGGACGCGGTCTTCGCACCTGGCGGATCGGTGGCGACCCTGTTAGGCCCACGCTATCGTCCCCGCGCCGGGCAAGTACAAATGAGCGCCCTGATCCGGGATGTCCTGCAAACGGGCCAACACGCCATCCTCGAAGCCGGCACCGGCATCGGGAAGTCCTTTGCTTATCTGATCCCCATTCTCTGGACGGGCGCGCCAGCGATTGTCAGCACCTCCAACAAGGCATTGATGAACCAGTTGTGGGACAAGGACATCCCCCAACTGCGCAAAATCGCCCCGCGTCCTTTCAAAGCGGCGCTGCTCAAGGGTCGCAGCAATTACGTGTGTGCCCTGCGCCTGGAAGACTTCCGCAAACAACCCTCGCTACCGGATTTCGACGACAACTACGCTTTGCTGGAAGCCGCCCTGCAGGCCGAGCCTTCCGGCGACTGTGAGCGGATGAGTCTGCCGCTGTCGTTGACGGCGCGCCTGACGGTGAGTAGCCGGGATTGTGAGGGGCAGAAATGCGCGCAGTTCAAGCAGTGCTTCTACGAGCGCGCCAAACGCGAGGCCGTCAGCGCCGACCTGGTCGTGACCAATCACGCCCTCTTGTGCTACAACGTCCTGCTGATGGACAACCAACTACTGCCGGTGCGTCCGGTCTTGGTGATTGACGAAGCGCACCAGTTGGTGCCGTATGCCATCAATGCGTTGACATTGCGCCTGGAACACGAGCTTTTTTGGAACGTTGTCAATCACAAACGCACCCGTGAGGCGGCTGAAGAGACGGACTTGTTGGAGACGGCCCGCGAAGGATACGATGACTTTTTCAGAATCGTAGCGCGGCAACGTCCGTCTTCGTGGACAGACGATGAAGACATAAACAAATGGGCCTTACAGGGCGAACTCCAGGAAGGACTGGCCCTGTGGAACACGCTGAAACAGGTTCATGATGTTTTGCAACGCCAGACCCAACGCCATGAGGATGGCGAACTGGATGTGCTGGTCAACCAAAGCGCCGAGCTGGTCGTGACGCTGGAAGCACTCGCGCGCCCGGAACCGGCGGATCACATCCGTTTTTGTGAACTGGACCTGAACCTCTCGGATGCGGGGCCGCGCGCCTATCACGCGCAGCGTAGCCCCCTGGAAGTGGCGAACGTGTTAGCGTATACCCTGTTCAAACCGTGGCCGCGCGTCGTCTGTACTAGCGCCACCCTGGGCATCAACCACAACCTGGCCTGGTTTCAGCGGCAGGTTGGCGCGGTAGACACAGAGAGCGAAGTCATAATCGCTACGTTGCGCAGCCCCTTCAACTATGCCGAACAAATGCTGCTCTACACACCGCCGGGTCTCGAACCGGTGTACGGCGCAAAGGAACCGGAATATGCGACCAGGTTAGCGGATGCCGTGCAACAGTTGGTGGAAACCAGTCGCGGGCGCGCCCTGGTGCTTTGCACCAGCCGGCGACGGATGCTTGATCTCTACGCGCGATTGTCGCCCGTGTTGAGCGTCCACTATCCCTGTTATTGTCAGGGCGAACTGCCGCAGCCGGAGATCATCGCGCAGTTCAAAGCGGCTGGCAATGCCGTCATCTTTGCCACCCGGAGTTTCTGGGAAGGCATCAACATCCCCGGCGACGCGCTGGCGTTGGTTATCCTCGACAAAATCCCGTTTCTGCCGCTGCGCGATCCGGTGGTACAACGGCACGATGCACTCATCCAGCGTCGGGGCGGCAATCCTTTCCAGGAATTACAGTTGGGCAGTGCGATTCTGACCCTACGGCAGGGCGCAGGCCGTCTGATCCGCGCAGAGACCGACCGTGGGGTTATCGCGTTGCTCGATTCGCGGGTGTTGACTAAACGGTATGGGCGGCAGATCATCCATTCGCTGCCCGAGGGCTGCCACACGACAGATTTCACGGCAGTGGAAGCATTTTTCCGTCATTGGTAGGAAAGGCGCATCCACGCCCCTTCGCCGCCCTGCTGCGCCTAACCGCGCCCATCGTTCCATTAGTCCAGCCAGCTACAAACGTAGGGCACAACTAAGCGACGCGGTGTTGGGACTGTGTGAAATCAACGCGAAGGGAGCCGATTTCGTGATTCCGATGCGTGTGGTATACTTGGCCTAGTCATCCATTAGTCGGTTAAGAGACCAGAACGTGATAAAGGGCTTGTGCGTCTCTCGTCTTTGGCAATGGACTCCAGCCTCTCTTGATCGCGAGGCAGAGATACATTATCCGATTTGACAACAACGTCAACCACTTACAAGATTTATGATACAAGGAGACTGCTATGTCCAGATCGTATGCCCAAATCACTCAAGCACCCTGTCCCCAATGTGAGCAACCCGTCGATCTCGAAATCTGGCTCATCGTTGACCTCACCGAGCGACCCGATCTAGCCGAGCGTGTCCGGGAGGGGCGCATCCACACCGTCACTTGCCCACACTGCGGCAACGACGCCAAGGTGGATGCCCCGCTGCTGATCCACGACCCCAACCGGCAGCGGGTGCTTTTCTCCCCCGCCCAACGGACGACGTGGGAACAAGACCAACAACAGGCCCAGGAATTGACGGATCGCTTGGTCAAGACTCTTCCTCATCCCCGTCCCGACTACTTGACCCAGCCGCTATCTGTGTCCCGTCAATTCCTCTCCGCCGTTCTCGACGCCGACGATGTCCAGGCCGCGTTGAGAGGGATGCCAGGGCAAACCCTACGTGCTATGATGGAGCAGACCGAATCCGCTATCGAGGAGATGCAACGTCAGATGGAAGATAACCTGCTGATGCAAGCCGTCCAGGTTATGATCGAGGCGCGCTCCCCGGTCGATGTGCTGGCAGCGGTGCAAGCTCACCCCATCCTCCTGAGTGACGAGGCCGACGATAAGTTCCGCCAGTTCATTCTAACCGTTCGCCAGAGGGGACAAGCGGGTATGGCCCGCCACATCGAGGAACGCTACCAGACCCTGCGCCAGATTCGCGAGCTAGGCGTGGATCCGGCGCAGTTGACAGTCGCTGACGCTCCTGTCGAAAACATCCCCCCGGAGTTACAAGCGATTGTTGGCGAAATAGGCCCCGTGAGTAGCGAGGCTGAATTTGCGGAAAAGATGTCCCAGCGCCCAGACCTGCTGGAGAGATTGGAAGCCGAACTTCAAAAACATCCCGAACTGCGCCAGGCTTTGACCGGTGCCGACGACGACTCAGGCTTGGGCGAGATACCCGATGATGTGAGACCGATAATACGAGAGCTCTCTAGCGCTGCTCATCGTACCAATATGCCCCGTCGAATCCAACTTTGCCAACAAGCGCTATTGTTGGTCGAACGGACCTCCTATCCCCAACTGTGGGCCAGGCTGCAGGACGATCTGGCCAGCAGCCTGGCCCAGAACCCGCTGGATGACCGAGCGGAGAACCTCGAAGGGGCGATTGGTGCTTACCAGCAAGCGTTGGAGGTGAGGACGCACGAGGCTATGCCGGTCGATTGGGCGGCAACGATGATGAACCTGGCAAATGCCTACTCAAACCGAATTTGTGGGGAGCGTGCAGAAAACCTAGAGACGGCGATAGATGCTTACCAGCAAGCGATGGAGGTGATAACACGCGAGGCTATGCCGGTCGAGTGGGCGGCAACGATGATGAACCTGGGTACAGCCTACTGCGAGCGGATTTGTGGGGAGCGTGCGGAGAATCTCGAGACAGCGATAGACACTTACCAGCAGGCGCTGGAGGTGACAACGCGCGAGGCTATGCCGGTCGAATGGGCAGAGGTAACAATGAACCTGGGCATAGCCTACTGCAACCGGATTTACGGGGAGCGTGCGGAGAACCTTGAGTTGGCGATAGATGCCTACCAACAAGCGCTAGAGGTGAGAACGCGTGAGGCTATGCCGATTGAGTGGGCCGAGGTAAAAATGAACCTGGCAACTGCCTACTGTGACCGGATTATCGGGGAGCGCGCGGAAAATATCGAAGCGGCCATTGACGCCTACCAGAAAGTGCAGGAGATAATGACACGCGAGGCTATGCCAATAGCGTGGGCAGAGGCGACAAGCAATCTAGCAACTGCCTACTGCAACCGGATTCTCGGGGAGCGCGTCGAGAACCTCGAGGCGGCCATTGACACCTACCGGCAGGCGCTTGAGGTGATGACACGCGAGGCTATGCCAATTGAGTGGGCCAAGGTAACAATGAACCTGGCAGCCGCCTACTATTCTCGGATTTTCGGGAAGCGTGCAGAGAATATCGAAGCGGCCATTGACGCCTACCAGCAGGCCCTGGAGGTGATAACACGCGAGGCCATGCCGATCGTTTGGGCGCAGACGATGGTGAATCTGGCAGCCGCCTACCGCGATCGGATTCACGGGGAGCGTGCAGGAAATCTCGAGGCGGCCATTGACGCGTACGGGCAAGCGCTGGAAGTGATAACGCGCGAGGCCATGCCAGTCGAGTGGGCGCATATTGTCCATAACCTGGCAACCGCCTACTATTTCCGGATTCGTGGGACGCGAGCGAACAACCTCGATGCGGCGATTGGCGCTTACCTGCAAGCACTGGAGGTGAGAACACGCGAGGCCATGCCAATCGAGTGGGCGCGAACGATCAATGACCTGGCAAATGCCTACTCAGACCGAATTCGCGGGGAGCCTTCCGAGAACATCGAGAAGGCCATTGACGCCTACCAGCAGACGCTGGAGGTGATGACGCGCGAGGCCATGCCGGTCGAGTGGGCGACGGCAATGATGAACCTGGGTATAGCCTACTGTAACCGGATTCACGGGGAGCGTGCGGATAATCTCGAGGCGGCCATTGACGCCTACCGGCAGGCGCTGGAGGTGAGGACGCGCAAGGCTATGCCGGTCGAATGGGCCGAGGTAACAACAAACCTGGGTGTAGCCTATCGCAACCGGATTTGCGGGGAGCGCGGGGAGAACATCGAGACGGCTATTAATGCCTATCAGCAGGCCCTTGAGGTGATGACACGCGAGGCCATGCCGGATGCCCATCGCAGCACGCAGCGCAATCTGGCGAACTTATGTTTTGCGGAAGCACGTTGGGCCGAGGCCGGCATAGCTTTGCAGGGTGTGCTGGCAGCCAACAACCTCCTCTACCTAGCCGCCGCCACGCCCGAGGCCCGCCTGGCCGAGCTGCGCGAGGTCCACGACATGCCCGCACGACTGAGCTATGCGCTAGTCCAAACAGCCACAGACGGCGACGGTTCTCCTCTCCAGTATGCCGTCCTCGCCCTTGAGCAGAACCGCGCCCGCTGGCTCAGTGAGGCTCTCACCCTGCGGGGGGAGCGGCCCGAGTCCGTCCCGGACGAAGCTTGGCAGCGCTTCGCCGCGTGCGGGCGGCAGGTCCAGGACTTGCAGGCCGAGGCACGCCTGACCGAGAGCATCGCCGGAAAGCGTGAGTACGTCGTTCTATCCCGGAATCTCGCCGCCGCCCACGCCGCCCTCGAAGAGGCCGTGGACGAGGTCCGTCGCCACGCCCCCGATTTTATGCCCGTCCCCACCTTTGCGGATGTACAGGCCGCCGCGAAAGTTTCGCCCCTCGTCTACATTGTCGCCACACCCGCCGGCGGGCTAGCCCTCATCATCTACGATGACGAGATCGCCCCCGTGTGGTTGGATGCACTCACCGACGAAGCGTTGCGCGAGCGCGTACAGACGTACCTGGAAGCCTATGCCCCGTGGCGGAGTGATTCCCACGATGACGCAGCCCGCACTGCTTGGTACGACGCATTGGAGGCCCTCATCGCCTGGCTGCGGGAGACGGTCATGCTCCCCCTGCACGCGGCGTTGCCGGAGGGCGCCGCCCGCATCACGCTGATCCCCACCGGGTATCTGGCCCTCTTGCCCCTCCCGGCAGCAGGCAAGGGCGTCTTCACCTACGCACCCAACGCGCGGGCGTTGGCAGCGGCGCAGGCCGTTGCGGCGCGGCGCGCGGCGACAGCGCTGCTGGCGGTGGAAAATCCCGATGGCTCGCTGGATACATCCCGCGAGGAGGTCGCCGTCACGCTGGATACTTTCCCAGTCGCCGGGCGCGCGCATCTGCCCCACGAGGTCGCCACGCGCCAGGCCGTGCTGGACGCGCTGCCGGATCACAACGTTTGGCACTTCTCCACGCACGGTATCGCCGGGTGGCGACAACCGCTGGAAGGCGGGCTGCTGGCGGCGGATGGCCTCATCACGCTGCGCGACTTGCTACAACTCCAGGCTGAGGCGCGGCTGGCCGTGCTGTCGGCGTGCGAGACCGGCGTCCCCGGCATGGAACTCCCCGACGAGGTCATCGGGCTACCCACCGGCCTGCTACAAGCGGGCGTGGCGGGCGTCGTTAGTTCCCTATGGACAGTCAACAACTTGAGCACCACGCTGTTGATGATACGCTTCTACCAGGCATGGCGCGTCGAAGGGCAAGCACCGCCGGACGCGCTCTACGCGGCACAGGGGTGGCTGCGGGAGAGCACCAACGCCGAGTTCCAGGCCTACTTCAAGGCGCAGTTGCCGGAGTTCTCCGGCGAGCGGATGCCGCGCGAAGTCGCTTTAGGAGCGTACCGGCATTTTACCTTCTCCCCGGACAAAAATGCGCGGCCCTTCGCGCACCCGTTCTACTGGGCCGGATTCTATTATACTGGCGTATGATATCTTCCCAGCCCGCGCTCCACGAATAGCGTTTACACTCACTAACTTGAGAAGGAGAAAACCTATGTTTGATATATCAGCCGTGGACATACTCCAAGCCGCCGAGCGATTGCGCTCGCGCTGGCCTTCACTGTTGAGCCTCGAAGGGGCGCTAGAGGCCGACAGTTATCTAAGCATGGCCGCGACCAGTGAGGAAAACACAGAACAAGCGGCTAATCTAATGCTGGCGTTTTTCGAGCAACACGACGCTCTGGACGAATTGCGGGACGAGTTGCCTTTGGGAGCGCCCAAAGGTACCACGCGGCTTTACACCCCTTTGTCGGGCGCGAGTGCCACACCGGTAGCGACATCCGGGTGCTATCGCTGCCCGGAACACGATTGTCCTACACCACCCTGGACCCGGCAGCGCGCCGGGCAGCGTGTGCCGCATTGTCCCATTCACGGCAAGCTGCTGGTGAAGCAGTAGGAGGCTACCGTGCTCGACAAATTTTGGGAATCTGTGGGCAAAGGGTTGGGCGATAAATGGATAGAAGCTCTCATCCATCCAGGATTGCTCTTTTGGGGCGTGGGGCTGCTGGCGTGGGTAGGGCAGCAAGCGGATGGCTGGCAGGCGTTGCTCAATGTATGGCACGGTCTGGGCAGCCTCGAAGCGCAGGTCACGGTGTTGGTCGCGCTGTTACTCGTGCTGTTAGCCTCATCTGCCGGGATGCGGTGGGCGCAATGGAGCCTACTGCGGCTGATGGAAGGCTATTGGCCGGGGAAAGTGCAGACGTGGGCTGCGCGGTGGCTTCAGAAAAAGCACCGGCAGATTGATGAACGTTGGCAAGCATTGGATCAGCAAATCGAGGAGCAACAATGGGAGCATCTACCAGCAGAGACACGGGCGGAATACCTGCGCCTGGATCGCCTGCTCATCTACCACTATCCAACCAACACAGTGGATGTGCTCCCCACCGCATTGGGGAATCGGCTCCGGGCCGCCGAGCAGTATCCACAGACCCACTACGGGTTGGATGCCCTCATCGTGTGGCCTCGGCTGTGGCCCATGTTGCCCAATCCCGTGCAGGAGTCCATAGCTTCGTCCCGGCAAGCTCTGGATGAGGATGTGCGCCTTTTTGGATGGGGACTGCTGACGGCGCTTTGGGGCGTCTGGGCATGGTGGGCTGTGCCGGTGGGCCTGGGCCTGGCCGTCGCGGCTTGGTTCCGCACCCTCTACACTGCCGAGGTCTACGGGTATCTCATCCGCACCGCATTCGACCTGTACCGCTTCGCGCTGTACGAAGCGCTACGCTGGCCGCCGCCCACCGATACCGCATCAGAGGTAGCTTACGGGGCGAAGTTAACGCAGTATCTCTTCCGCGGGACTGTGGACGCTTCAGTGACATTCGCTCAAAAAGAAAAAGGCAAATCAACTACCGACGAATAGATATGAGTTTGGAGTTCGTGATAGGTGCTTCATCGCCCAAACGTCTGTCAAAACGGCGACTACCAACTTGAATTTCGACTCATTTAGACTATCTGAGACTGAGTTTATTTAGTATGAGACCCAATCATCTTTCACCCATACTGCACCGTTGGGCCACCGGACGAGTAGCCCTGCTGGCAACCATCGTCTTCATCCTCTTTACGGCGCTCGTCCTACCCCGTCAAGCCGCCGAGGCGGAGATAGCCTCTGACGGCGCTGATTCGCCGGATACATCATTCTGGTATACGCCAACAGAACTCTACCGAATGGCCGAAGCCTACGGTCCAGCAGGACGACAAGCCTACGTAAAAGCGCGCTGGACGTTCGATCTGGTTTGGCCGCTGGTGTATACCGCTTTTCTGAGTCTGACCATCAGTTGGGTATACCGGTGGGCGTTCGCTGCGAAAAGCCGTTGGCAGTTGGCGAACCTGGTTCCCGTTGCCGGCATGCTGCTGGATTACCTGGAAAACAGCGCCACCTCGCTGGTGATGGCGCGCTACCCGGCGCTCACACCGGGAATTGCACATCTCGCACCACTGTTCACGTTGACCAAATGGGTGTTCGTCAATGGAAGTTTCGTGCTCCTACTGATTGGCGTCATCGCTGTACTATGGCGTAGACGCACAAGAGCATCGTCCCAAAGCCAGAACGAGAGCGCAAACCCCCCTTGATTTCACCCCCTCCCGTATGGTATAATAATAGTAAGAATCGTTCCTTACCAGTTCCATAACCTGCTCATCCTGACCTGCCCGCGCCTGTCGCGGGTACGCTATCCTTGCTGTACACCACTGGCCCTCGCGCCGGCCCTGATATACCCTGAAAGCCCCACCGGGGCATCTGACGTTTTTCACGCCTGACAGACTCCCGTTCGTTCGCTAAACGGCCCTGTCCACGTTAGATGCCACCCCGCGTGGGGCTTTTTGCGTTCCAATGC
>JAKJAB010000260.1 GCA_022707725.1 Chloroflexota bacterium
TCCAGCGGTCTTCCGGTTGCTTGTGGACCTGATAATACGAGTTAATGTAGCCATCTGGCTGCTGCGCCGCTGCGACCAGCGCGATGACCTCATCGATCAGCGCCTCCAGCTCAGGATCGGCGACGTTAGCCAGGTCGAGGGACGCGGCTTCCAGCCACTTGTACACATCGGAGTCCATAAAGACCGGGCCGCGATACACCCCTTCCCCCGCGCCAACCGCCAGCCGCAAGTTGTTGAGATTCCCCGATTGCCCCAACATCCGGTAGCCATGCCGCAGACTCACCCGGCGATTGATCGCCTGCTTCTCGGCCCAGAATCCATCGGTTAGTTTCACATTGCCTACCGGCAGCGTCCGCCACCGCGCGTGCAAGCTCTTCGTCGTCGAAACGTGCATCCCAACCTCCTTAAGAATGGTCAGCAGATTGAGCAGATCAAGCAGATTTTCTTTCTTAATCTGCTAAATCCGCTTAATCTGCTGACAGATTTTTGTCCGTGGCAATCAAAACTCCTTGTGTTCCGTGCGGGCGATGATTTCGTCTTGCAGCGCCTTGCCGAGATCGCAGAAGTAGTCGCTGTATCCGGCGACGCGCACGATGAGATCGCGGTACTGTTCCGGGTTGCGCTGCGCAGCGCGGAGCGTGGCGGCATCCACCACATTGAACTGCACATGATGCCCGCCCAGCGCGAAATATCCGCGAATCAGCCCTACCAGCCCATCCAGCCCGGCCTCGTCCCGCAAGACCGACGGCGTGAACTTCTGGTTGAGCAGCGTGCCGCCCGTGCGGACGTGGTCCATCTTGGCGGCGGACTTGATGACAGCGGTTGGCCCGCGCCGGTCCGCGCCCTGCACCGGCGAGATGCCTTCCGAAAGCGGCGTCCACGCCCGGCGACCGTCCGGCGTCGCGCCGGTGACGCTGCCGAAGTAGACGTGGCACGTCGTCGGCAACAGGTCGATGTGGTACGCGCCGCCCCGCGTGTTGGGCCGTCCATCGATAGCGCGGAAATACGCCTCGAAAACAGCGCGCATCACCGCGTCGGCGTAGTCGTCGTCGTTGCCGTAACGCGGCGTGCGGTTCAGCAGTCTCTGCCGCAGACGCTCGTACCCGGCGAAATCGTGCGCCAGCGCGTCGAGCAATTCGTCCATCGTCACCGGCTCCATACCCGCTTGTGCCGGATCACAATCCAGCGCCGTCGCAAACGGCGCATACTCCGCCGCAAACATTGGTTGTGCATCGAACACGTGAACCTTGATCGCCGCCAGCGCATCCGTGATCGATCCCAACCCCACGCCCTGGATGTACGACGTGTTGTACCGCGCGCCGCCGTCGTGGTAATCCCTGCCGTTGGCAATGCAGTCATCGATCAGCAACGAGAGGAACGGCGCAGGCATGTAGTGCGCGTACAGCCGCTCGATCGTGTGGTTGCCCTGGATTTTCACATCGACGAAATAGTCGAGCTGCGCCTCGAAGGCGGCGAACAGCTCCTCGAAGCTCCCGAACGCGCGCGGATCGCCGGTGCGCGGGCCGAGTTGCTTGCCCGTGCGCGGGTCCACGCCGTTGTGCAACGCGATTTCGAGCACTTTGGGCAGGTTGAAGTACCCCGTCAGATTGTAATTCTCCTTGCCGAATGCGCCTGTCTCCACGCAGCCGCTCGTGCCGCCGCAACGCGCGTCCACCAGGCTCTTGCCCGCGCGCAGCATCTCCGCGATGACGGTCTCCGTGTTGAACACCGACGGTTGCCCAAACCCGGTGCGGATGATACGCCCTGCCCGCTTGATGAAGGCGTCAGGATTCTCGCGGCTCACCTGAATGGACGAACTGGGCTGCAGCAAGCGCATCGCCTCGATCACGTCCAGGATGAGATACGTGACTTCGTTGACGCCGTCCGTCCCATCCGGGCGCACCCCGCCCACGTTGATCTGCGCGAAGTCGGTGTAGGTGCCGCTTTCCGCCGCCGTCACCCCCACCTTGGGCGGCGCGGGCTGGTTGTTGAATTTGATCCAGAAACACTGCAACAGTTCCTCGGCCTGGTCGCGGGTAAGCGTCCTGTCCTGCAAACCCTGCCGGTAAAACGGCTCCAGGTGCTGGTCGAGGCGACCGGGGTTGAAGGCGTCCCAGGTGTTCAATTCGGTGGTGACGCCCAGGTGCACGAACCAGTAATATTGCAGCGCCTCCCAAAAATCGCGGGGCGCGTGCGCGGGGACGCACGCGCAGACCTCGGCGATGCGTTCCAGTTCGCGCCGGCGCGTCGGGTCGGCCTCCTGCGCTGCCAGCTCGCGCGCCCTCTCCGCGTGACGCCCGGCGAAGCGGATCAGCGCGTCCGCCGCAATCGCCATCGCTATGAGCTGCTCGCGTTTGGCCTGAGCCTCCGGGTCGCCGTCGAAATCCAGCCCGTCGAGGGCGGCCTGAATATCGGCCTTGAAATCGAGCATCCCCTTGCGATAAATTTTATCGTCTAGCACGGTATGGCCCGGCGAACGCTGCTCCATGAACTCGGTGAAAATGCCCGCGTCGTAGGCGTCCTTCCATTCCGGCGTCATCGCCTCGAAAATGCGTTCGCGCATCGTGCGCCCCTGCCAAAAGGGGATGAGCGTATCGGCGTGAACCTGCCGCGTCTCCGGACTGACGGCGAAGGGGATTTTCTCCCGCGCATCGAGGATGTCGAGGTCGTCCAGCGAGTGACAGCACAGTTCGGGATACGTCGGCGTGGCTTTGGGGGCCGGGCCTTTCTCGCCGACGATCAACTCGTCAGGGTGGATATAAATCGCCTTGTGTTCCAGCAGATAGCGAAACGCCAGCGCCCGCTGCACCGGTGCGGAAGCCGCATCGTCGCACGTCCGATAGAACGCCGTCATCAGCTCCGCCCGTTCGCTCGAAAGTGTGGGGGCGGCGTCCAAACTGTATTGTCGTAATCGCGCCACTCTATCCGTGATTGCCATACATAACTCCCAAACCAACACTCATGCTCGCCCTGCCGTTTTGCCCTCCGTAAAGACGTCGTCACTTATGGGATAGGCCAACGTGACCTCTCGCAACGCTTGCGCCCTCGCCAACGTATCTTCAAGTTCAATCGGTTGGCGCATCGCCAGCCCGATGCAGGCAACAATTTCGCGGCTGATACTGCGACGATGCAAGCGAGCCGCCTGTCTCAACTTTTCGTAAAGCGCATTCGGGATATGGTCTACGATCACAGTCGCCATAATCGCCCCCCTCCTGACTCCAACACCTTCATTATAAGGTTCTTTGTTATGCAGACAAGGGAAGCAAATTGTCCTTTTCGTCGCTTCCGGCGGATCACAACCCGCCGTTGCCGCATCAGCGCGGGATTAATGAGATTTAAGAAAACAATCTAGTAGCAGGCGTCGGCGCAAGTTATGAGTCAGGTTCAGCCGTCCCTACGGGACGGAAGGGAAAGGCATACTTGCCCCCGACGCTCAAGCGCCGGGCAACATTCAGATGTCCCTACGGGACAACTCCTGTGTCCCGTAGGGACGCCTGACTGTCGGCAGGTGCTTTAGCGCCTGCTGAGCAAGAAGCATTCTTATGTGTCCTGTAGGGACGCCTGAAGCATTGATGTAAACACACATTTGGGTAGAAATCCCAACTTGTGCTAAGATTACCCCATGCTCACTTCCCTGGTTGTGACCAAACTCTACATCCCGCCGACGCGCCCAAATCTGGTGGCGCGACCGCGCCTGCTCGCGCAGCTCGACGAGGGGCTGCGCGCCGGCAAGCGGCTCGCGCTCCTCTCCGCGCCCGCCGGGTTCGGCAAGACGACGTTGATCACCGAATGGGTGTGCGCCGCCGCGCGCGAAATCGCCTGGCTCTCGCTGGATGAAGGCGACAACGACCCGCTGCACTTCCTCGCCTACCTCATCGCCGCGCTCCAGCAGGCCGACGGACGCATCGGGCGCTCCGTCCAAGCACTGCTCCAACCGGCCGGCCTCGCCCAGACCAACGTAACATCGCTCAACCGGCTGATCGCACCGCTGATAGCGGACATCGCCGCCGCCGGGACTGCACTCGTGCTCGTGCTCGACGACTACCACTTCATCACCAACGACGCCGTTCACGCCATCACGCGCTTCCTGCTGGAAAACCAGCCGCCGATCATGCGCACCGTCATCAGCACCCGCGAGGACCCGCCCTTCCCCCTGCCCCGCCTGCGCGCGCGTGACCAAATCGTCGAACTCCGCGAGCGTGACCTGCGCTTCACCTCCGAAGAGGCCGCCGCCTTCCTCAGCCAGACGATGCGGCTGACGCTCTCCTCACAGATCGTGGAAGCGTTGGAAGCGCGCGCCGAGGGCTGGATCGCCGGGCTGCAACTGGCGGCGCTGGCCCTGCAGGATATGGCGACGCGCCAGGGTGGGCTGGCCGACACACGCACCTTCATCGCGGCCTTCAGCGGCGACAACCGCTACGTGCTCGATTACCTCGTGGCCGAAGTGCTCCAACGCCAACCACCCGCCACACGCGACTTTCTCCGGCAGACCGTCGTCCTCGACCGGCTCACGGCCCCACTATGCGATGCAGTGACGGGTCGCAACGACAGCCAGGCGATGCTCGAACACCTGGACACGGCTAACCTCTTCCTCATCGCCCTTGACCATCGCCGCGAGTGGTACCGCTATCACCGTCTCTTCGCCGAGACGCTGCGCCCCACCCTGCCAGCCGACAAGGCTGCCCAGCTGCACCAACGCGCGGCTCTATGGTATGAGAGTCGGGACGGGATGCCGACCGCGATTCAGCACGCCCTTTCCGGCGCAGCGATCGCAGATGATCCCGCCGTGGCAAGCAGCTTACTCAACGACGCCGAACGCCTCATCCGCCAGGCCGCCGGACCCGCCCTTCACAGCGGCGGCGTCACAGCCGTGCGTGGCTGGCTCGATGCTCTACCCGACGTTCGCGTACGCGCCGACATCGCGCTGGCGACCACGAAAGGCTGGGTTCTCGCCTTGACCGGAGACGTGGAACCGGCGGAATCGTATGCCGACGCTGCCGAAACCTGCCTGCGCGCGGCCTATCCCAACGATTTCCCCGACGCAACCGACAAACGCCCCCGTCTTGGGGAAATCCCCGCCGCCGACCTGGGCAAGCTATGGTTGCTGCGCGGCTACATCGCGCTGGGCCGTCGGGACTACGCCCGCGCCACCGATCACATCGACGCGGCTCTGCGCCTGCTCAAAAAGGAACACGCAGACTGGCGCATTCTCGGCCTGTGGGGCATGGCCGAGGCGCAGGAACGCACCGGCGACATAACCAAAGCCATCGCCACTCTGCGCGAAGCGAGCAAGATCGGGCAGTCGGGTGATCTCGCCTCCGGGAACCAGGTCTT
>JAKJAB010000261.1 GCA_022707725.1 Chloroflexota bacterium
GGTGACGGCGTCGGCCAGGGCGGGCGGACGGCCTTCGATGCGCGCGGCGCGCAGCGTCTCGCCGCCGATGGTCAGCGCGCCGTCCTTTTGCCACGTCGCGCTTGCCGTGTCTGCGGTCCAGTCGAACGTGCGCGTCGCGCCGTCGGCGCCGGTCACGACCAGCGTTTCGACCAGGTAATGGCCGTGCTGGTAGAGCACACGTTCCAACAACAGGGTTTTGTTTTTGACAGCCTTGCGGTCTTCGTCCACGAACTTCTCTAGCTCGCGCCAGGTTGCTTGCGAGATGACCGCTTCGCTTCCATCCGGCCTGACCAGCGTCGTCCGCCACCTCCCGCCGCATCCGGTTAGCAGGAAACAAAGGGCGAGCAGGAGAGAAAGCAGACGGTAGGCGGCAGATGGCAGACGAGGGAGCTTGTATCGATAGCTCATATCACTCCAATCCCCAATTACCAATTACTGCGTTTTCAACTCCACCACGTTCGTAATCCACTGCGAGCGCCCCCGGCCGGGGAGCGCCAGGGTGACCTGTCCGCGGAACTGGACCAGCAGTGAACCGCGCGCTTCTTGGGCGGAAAGCGTGGTCTCTTTGCCGGAAGCGTCGCGCGCGGTCAATTGCGTGAACGCGGGGTTGGCAACGATGACGTACACCGGTACGCCTTCGACGTGGGACGCCGCCGAGGCTTTGCGAACGACGCCGTCTTCTTCGCTTTTGAACATCACGTCGGTCTGCTCGAGCGGAATCAACTGTGTCGGCCCTATCAACAGCCGCCCCATCGACGTGGCCTGCCCATCGATGAGCAGCGGCGTCTCCCGTCCCACCACGATGATGCGCCGAATGCCCTTGATCCACGCCGAGACGTGCAGGTTCTCGTCGGCAAAGCGGATGCCGTCCTTGTAGGGCATCAGCAGCGCGTCAGGGGTGAGGTTCTCCTTTGTGACGGTGACGAAGCCGCCATCAACCGACGTCATCGTGACGCTCTCGAAGTCGTCTACGCCTTGTTGCGCCAGAAGGTCAAGCATCGGCAGGTGCGTGTACGGTTGGTCGCGGTAGGGCAGAACATCGTTGATGAGCACGTAGCCCGGATTGGGCACGTCGCCCGCAAAGACGACTCCGGCGTAGAACTGCACGTTTTCCATTTCGATTGCCCCGTGGTCGTCGTGGCAGGTCGTACACGTGTGGAACTCGGACGATTCGTGACATTCGAGGCAGTCGTTCATCGTGTGTGCTTCTTCCATCAGTACATCGAGTGGGAAATTCCGTATCAGCCGCCAGGGAACCGGCCTTTGCGCGCCCACGCTTACCCCAATCGCGCCGACGCCAACGACAAGTAGAACAGCGATCAGAATCCATAACCAACGTTTGTGCATAAAACCCCCATTGAAAATAACCTCAACGGATCGAGCGGATTAAACGGAAAAAGTAACTATTCAGCCTTGAGGTGGGACGCACTTAGCTGAACCAAAAACGGTACTTTTTTGCGCTTCCTGCTGTCATTGCAGGCGTAAAAGTGCGTCCCACCTGAATAGTTACGGAAAAAGAATCTTTGAACGGAGGTCAAGCGAGCATGAAGATTACACAATTGGAAACCATTTTCGTCAAGCCGCGCTGGCTGTTCCTCAAAGTCCACACGGACGAGGGGATTGTCGGTCTGGGTGAGCCGGTCGTCGAAGGGCGGTCACAGACGGTTGCTGCTGCCGTCCACGAAATCGGTCGTTATCTCATCGGGCAGGATCCGCGCCGTATCGAGCACCACTGGCAGGCGATCTATCGCGGACAGTTCTACCGGGGCGGGCCGGTGCTGTGCAGCGCCATTTCCGGCATCGAACAGGCACTGTGGGACATCACCGGCAAGTGGCTGGGCGTCCCTGTCTACCAACTGCTCGGCGGCGCGACGCGCGACAAAATTCGGATGTACGGCTGGCTCGGCGGCGAAACCTACGGCGACTACATCGAAAGCGCCAAGGTCAGCGCCAGCCAGGGCTTTACCGCGCTCAAGATGGGCGTTCCCGGCGCGCTGAACATCGTGGATACACCCGCGGCGGTGGATGCCGTTGTGGAGCAGTTCGCTGCCGTGCGCGGCGCCGTAGGACAGACCGTGGACGTGGGGATTGACTTCCACGGGCGCGTCAGCCCGGCGATGGCGGTGCGGTTGGCGAAAGCATTGGAGCCGTATTCGCCGATGTTCATCGAGGAACCGGTGCTGCCGGAAAACGTGGACACGATGGTGACGGTGGCGCGCAGCACGACCATCCCCATCGCCACGGGTGAGCGGTTGTTCACCAAGTGGGGATTCCGCGAGGTGCTGGAAAAGCAGGCCGCCGTCATCCTACAACCCGACCTCTCCCACGCGGGCGGTATCCTGGAGACAAAGAAGATCGCAGCGATGGCCGAAACCTATTACGCCGCCGTTGCGCCGCACTGTCCGCTCGGTCCCATCGCGCTGGCGGCGTGCCTCCAACTGGATGCCTGCATCCCCAACTTCCTCGTGCAGGAACACGTCACGTTGGGCGGCGGTTACCTCAAGGAGCCGTTCGTCATCGAAGCGGGCTACATCCCCTTGCCCACCAGGCCTGGCCTGGGCATCGAGATCGACGAAGAAGCGCTCGCCGACAAGGTCTACGACGGCTCGTGGGAAACGCCCCGGCTGTGGCATAAGGATGGATCGGTAGCGGACTGGTAAGACTGATGTTAAAAATCAACGGGGGTAGACAAATCCACCCCCGCCATTTTTTCTGAACGCAGGGTTATCGGGTGGGAGAAGAGGCTCGCAAAACCAGCGGCAGGTAAATCTTTGCCGGTTGGAAGAAGATTTCGTCGTACACCACCAGCGACTCGTTCTCCGCAGCGTCCTTGAATTGCGCGTAGACGACGCACGATGTGCCCGGCGCGCATTCAGGATCGAGCATCCACAGTTTTTCAGGCGCGAATGGCTCCCACAGCGACCACCCTTCTCCTGTGTTGTTGGTGAACCGCATCTGCTCACCGGCACTCACGAGGTTGTTGCCTGTGTAATCGTTGGCGATGGAGGCCGCAGAACCCGGGGAGGGCAAGCCATCGAGCAGTTTATCCGACACGTTGACGTGCAGCCCGACGTTGCGCGAGAACGTTTGTGGGACACCGCCGTTGATTTGGATAAACCCGCTCGGCGGATCCGGGTCCTCCTTCGGCGTGACCACTTGCGGTTCGGTCGGTGCGCCCTCGCCGTCTGCGGTGAACCCGCGCAGGGTGACAGTGTAAGGTGTGTCGTTGGCCAGTGGATAGGTGAACACGCCCGTTGGCGGCATCTCCGTTGACCCGGCGCCCTCGACGTCCAACAGCATCACGGTGTAGCTCAGGGGGCGGCTCCAGCGGATCAGGACCGCCTTGTTCAGCGGTCTGAACGAGAAATTCCAGATTGGGGGCACTTTGTCATCCTTCGGATCGTGCGGATTACGGCCGCCCGCAATCTCCGAGCCATCCTTCTCGCCGCCATCGTCGGTGTCAGGATCGCACGGGTTGGTGCCATACTGCCACTCCACGAAATTCGTGGCCCCGTCCTGATCGTAATCCGCCTGGGGATTGTCGTACTTATGGGGATCCATACAGCGGTACTTCTCTTCCCACCACGGCGGGAACGGATCGTCGTCCTGGTTCTCCTCCGGCTTGGGGCCGCGCACGTAGAAGCTGCCAAGCCACTCACGCAACAGGTTTTGCGCCGGGTTTGCCGGATCGGGGAATAGCGCCGCGATACGGACGTTGTACGTGCCACCCACATCCGTCTTCGGGTAGACGAACCCGTAGATGCCGTCGCCGGCAGAACCATCACCGTGGTTGCCGTCATCGCGCAGCCAGATGTAATCGAAGCCGCTGCCCGGCTTCTCGACCAGCGCAAGCACAAGCGCACCGGGCAACGTGCCCTTCTTTTGCAGCAACGCCGCCACGATGGGCACGTGCTCCCCAGCCAGGCCCTGATTATCCTCGTAGGGGTCAAGGAAGCGCCCTGCGAGGCGAATCAACGATTGGACGCTGCCGTTCATCAGGAAGTCGGATTCAAAGGCTAGTGGCATCTCAGGCTGGACAGGTTGTTCCTGTTGGGAAAGTCTATAGTAGTATTTGGTTCTGATCTTCCAGAGGCCAGGTTCGGGATTAGGAATCAGCACCACATCGACGTAGTAGCTGTTGCGAATATCCCATGTTTCCGGTGGAGGAAGTTTATCAATAGGCGGGCTGACCGGGATCCAATCACGTTCAGTCCCGCCAGGCTGCAACACTTCCACCAGTCGATGGTAACCCTCTGCTCCACTACCATCGAGGTCGGCGTCTGCCTGTCTACCGGCGGACACCAGCCGCAGCAAGTTCACCGAAGCATCGACGAGCATCCCCTGCTCTTTCCAGGTGTTGTCGGCGGTCAGCACGTGCATCCCATGGCTCACCCGGGCCGCGCCCTGCGCCGCGGTCTCGTAGTAATCGTAAACGTCAGCCAGCCCCAGGTTGCCAGGATAATGCGTCGAAACCGGGGCCAACGTCTCGGCCAACGCCGTCGCGCCATTCTCGGACATACCCTGCGCGATGAGCATAGCCACAACGTCGGCAGCAGTCATAGATGCAACAGCTTGCGCCATACTATCGCCGGGACTGGTGGGGACGTAACGGAAAAGGCCGCCGGTATCGGCAGCGATTTGCGCCAACCGCGCCGAAGGCGCGTCGCCAGAGAAGCCGATCGTGTTCACGACAACGCCTGAATCGACAATCTCCTGCTGAAGGCCAGAAGCGGGATCGCCATAGAGCGGGTTGACGTTTTCCTCACCGTCGGAGAGCAGGATGATGTACTTGGGATTGAGGCTGTACGGTGACGCTTGCAACGCGTTCTTCGCCGCCCGTAGCCCCGCGCCGATAGGCGTCCAATCCAGTGCATCCGTAGCTTTGATCGCCGCTTCGATGGTCGGGATCTGCGCCGCCGGGTCGGTGATCTCGGTACGCGCCATGTGCGTGCGGATGTCCAGCTCGCAGTTGCCGTCGCCCCACGGCAGCCCGCATCCCGACGGGTCATCCTTCGCATTGAAACCCATCACGCCGTAGCGGTCGCCGTTTTGCGCCAGGTTGGCCCAGACCGTGGCCGCCTTCTGCGCGTTTAACAATCGCGTCCCTTCGCCGACCACATCCTCGTAAGACATCGAGCCAGACTCATCGTGCAGGATGATGATGTCGCTGTTGCCCGGCGCGACGTAGAGCAACGCTTTTGTCTCGGCATCGCAGATCGCATCGAGGCAGGCCTTGAAATCCACAAAGGTCGTCCCGACAGGCTTGGTGGGCGAGAGCAGCGTGGCCCAGTACTCGCCGCCACCAATCTCC
>JAKJAB010000262.1 GCA_022707725.1 Chloroflexota bacterium
CCACGATTCGCCGTGGATCGGGTGCTCGATAGGGACGTTGTAGTAGTCGCAGAGCGTCGGCATAATGTCGATGTTTTGCGTAAGCTGCGCGCGGTGCTCGCCGGCGTGCGCGTCGCCGGGCAGGTGCACCATCAGCGGGATGTGCGCCAGCTCGTTCCAGGTGTGCCAGGCGTTCTTGCCGGTCAGGCCGCGCTCACCGAGCAAATGTCCGTGGTCGGCGGTGACGATGATGAGCGCATCCTCGAAGGCGTTCTGGCGCGCCAACTCATCCAGCAGCTTGCCAAACCAGGCGTCCATCATCGTGAGGGTAGCGGCGTACTGCTTGCGCAGATGCCGCGTGGCCTCGCTGTCCTCATCGACCTTGTCGTAACCGCTCCAGTTGTAGAGCGGGCCATCCCAATCGTCCTCGTACATATCGAGATAGTGCTGCGGACAATCAAACGGCTCATGCGGATCGAAAACTTCGACCCACAGCAGGTAATTGTCCGCGCCTTCGTTCGCCTTGAGCCAGTCGATGGCGCCCTGGAACGTCTGCGGCGTCGAATAATCGGCCTCCGTTTCGAACGCCAGTTGGTTCTTCGCGTACTGCTCGCGCCACTGACCCAGGTATTCCGGCGGTTCGAGCGACGCCACGCGCGAGACGAACACGTCGCCCTCCTGCCCGCGGTGTAACGCCCAGGTGTTGAACGGGCTGTGGTAGTTTTCGCCGCCAACGTGGAAATAGTGATAGTGATCCGTTTCTATGTGGCAGAAAACGCCCGCATGGTCGCGCAGCAGATGCGGGAAAGGGACGTCGAACGGCTCGATGCCGCCCCACTCGCGCTCAAGGAAATTCAGCCGTCCCGTGAGCATATCGCGCCGCGCAGGCATACACGGCGCAGAGCCGATCCAGTGATTGTCGAAAACCACCGACCGCTCGGCAAACCGCGCCAGGTTCGGCGCAATCACCCAGTCATTGCCGTACATCGGCAGGTAATGGCGATTCAGTGAATCGGATAGAATGACGATTGTTTTCATCAATACACCCCCTTCCTTAAAAAAATAATCTCAACGGATCGAACGGATTAAACGGATGAAACGGGAAAAATATCCGTTAAATTCCGTTGAATCCGCTGAGAAAATCCTTTATCACGCGAAGAATTCGTAGCGCCGCGTCCACTGCTGCGTTTCGCCAGGCTGGACGTCGAGCGGTACGAAGATTTCGGCGCTGACGACGTGCAGCGCGCCCCACACGACCACCCGGGCAGGCGCGAAGTCGTCGAACTCGCGCATCCCCACCCCGCTCGGCTCGTGGACGAGTTCCCATTGCGCCGCGTCGGTTTTGGAGAAGCCCAGCGGGCGGCAGTAGAAGTTGCCCTCCGGCGTCGCTCGCCAGCGGATGTCGCCGCCCTGCACGTCGAGCACGGCCATCATCTGCGCCGTAGCATCGGCAGAGGCCGGCGGCGGGGTCGCAAACGCAATCGGGTAGGGCATTCTCAGCCGGTAATCCGGCCCAACGGCATGCCCGTCGAAGCCGACAAAGTTATGGACGTATTCCGTCGTCACGATGGGCTTCTCGCCCACGTTTTCCAGGGTGCAGGCAATCGTCAGCCCGGCGCCCTCCACCGTGACCGTCTTGGTCGTCCGGACGGCGTACCCCCGGCAATCCACCGGCTCGACGGTGTACGTCGCCTGGGCCGGGCCGGTCGTCACGTGAACCGGGAACGGCGCAGCGATCTCATAAGGCCGGAAGAAGTTGTACGGTCGCTCGTCTGGGCGCGCCAGGAGGCCGATGCCCAGCTTAGGGAACAGGTCGCCCGGCTGCGCCTCGTCGTAACCAATGACCTCTTCGATGCCAAACTCGCCGCACAATCCAATGCCGCCGCTGCCCTGCCCCGGCTCGAGCGATTCCGGCACGCAGAACGTGTGCTGCCCATCCAGCGTCACCTGCATGATAAAGGCCGTCCAATCGAAGCGCGACCCACTGTAAACGCTGCCCGGTGGGGCGATTTCGACCATCAGGCGGTCGCTTTGCAAAACGATAAGGGAATTTTCTGTCGGTTCCATATCACAACTCCTTTGTGAAAATAGTCCAAAGTCTCACGTCGAAAGTTGAGTTTTATGCTACAAGAGCCTGCGCCATCAGCTCGTGAATTTCCAACGGCGCGGGACGCTCCGGCGCGCGCGCCAACGACAACGCTTCTTTGGGACACGTGTTGACGCACACCCCGCAGCCCATACACGCCGCCGCATCCACCACGACATGCCCATCCTGCAACGCCAGCGCGTTGAACTGGCATTTCTTCACGCACGCACCGCAACCAATGCAACGTCCCTCATCCGCCTGGCAGACGTAACCCGATGAAATCAGCATTGGGATGCCGTTTTGGTGGGCCGACATCGCGCCGCAGCAGCAGGAACAGCAGTTGCAGATCGCATAGAAGCGTTGCAGCATCGCGTCCTTGAAGAAAGCGTGATGCACGTGCCCGCGCCTATCCTCCGCCTTGAGGATGTCCACGGCCTCGTCCGGCGTGATGCGGCGCGCGTGAGCCGGCTGGTGGTCGAGGATGAAGCTGGCGAACGGCTCGCCCACGATGAGGCACACATCAAGGGGCAGACACGGGTTCTCACGCGCCATTCGGCACGGGCAATCCAGCACGACGAGGTGGTCGGGGTGCTCCATAACGATGTCGCGCGCTACGGCAAAGGGGATGATGTGCTCCGGGACGGTCAGGCGCACATCTTCGTTCACCTGGACCAACCGCGCCGCCGCGTCCAGCGGTACGACCTTGCCGTGGTAGGTATCGGCAATCGTAGGCGACGCTGGTTCGTGTCCATTGCCGTCTTTTTGGCGGCTCATTTCACGGCGGCGGATCAGCCAATCGGCGAACTTTGTCAGCGGGCGCAACAGGCGCGGCGGATCGAGCGCCATCCCGATATAGAAATAAGGCCAGCGTCCATAAATGTAACCGTGGACAAAATCAAACAGCGAAAAACCAGGGGTCTGACGCGCTTCTTTGATAAAAGTTCGAGTGGATGATTTCATACATTACCCTTCCATCCAATCCTCAGGGTGTCCCCGAAGGAAAAATGACAAAATATCAGTATCAACCAACGCGGGTTTCATCATTACGTCTCCTGGAAAATGCCCGCTGGCGACGCGTTCTCACATCCCGAATAAATTCATCGAACGTTTCTTCAGGCATATCTCGCCAGCAACCAGCATAACGCATCTCATTCTCCCAAGCATTCAGGTGAAAATGGCCCACTTACCCGGATATTGTACAGGCAGCAGCTACAAATACAATGAAAGCATCACATCTGCGCTTTGCGCGTGGCGGGCAAAGGCTTCTGCGTAGTCGCAGCCGCACTCCAATCCACGGAAGGCTTCCATCTTGCCGTGACTATCGGCGTACCACTCGGCCACATGCTGGCTTTCATGCACGAGACAGGCCTGGTGTTTGAGTTCGACGACGGCTGTGATATCCACGTAATCGGTGGGAAAGAACTTATGGCTTTGCTGCCCGGCCATACATTCGAAATAGAACAGCGGAATGCGACGTCCCATCCGCAGCCACGCGTCGTACACCAGCGTGGAACATGCGCGATGGTCTCGGTGCGTGTCGATAGGCCAGTGCGTGAAGACGAGGTCGGGCTGTTCCTGCTCGAAAAAGTGGCGCATCTCGTCATAGCGCGCCGGATTCACCTCGCACTGCCCATCGATCTGTCCCAGGAAGACGGCGCGAGCGCCTAGCAACTCGCACGCCCGCAACGCCTCTTGCGTGCGGATAGCGGCGGCGGCATCGTGCGACACCCCCGGAATCCCGGCCTCGCCGCGAGTCAAGTAGGCCGCCACGACCTCGTGGCCCGCTTGTGACAGCAGCGCCATCGTCCCGCCGCAGGCCGTCTCCGGATCGTCGGGGTGTGCGCCAACAACGACAATTTTCTTGCAGGATTCGTTCATGCTAAACTCCATACGCGCGCTCCTTCAAGACAAACCGCGAATCTCGCCAATCTCCGCGAATCTTCTAGAGAATTAGCGAAGATTCGCGTGATTCGCGGTTAACCTTGTCTGCTCCACAATCTCCGCCGCCAGGTCGTAGCGGCTGAACGCGGGCATCAGATAGATGCCGCCGGCCCAGTCACGCATCTGGGCAATCAGTTCCAGCGCGATACGCACGCCTTCGCGCGGCGAGTCTTTGCCGGCGGCCTCCAGCCGCTCGAAGAATTCCGGTGAGATGGCGATTCCCGGCACTTCGTTGTGCAGGAAGCGGGCGTGCTTCACGCCGTACAACGGCAACACGCCGACCAGAACGGGTTTTTCCAGCGGACCATACTTCTCCGCGTACCGGTCGAGAAACGTCCGCGCTGCCGGTGGATCGTAGACCGGCTGCGTGAGGAAGAAGTCCGCGCCCGCGCGCAGCTTGCGCCGCAGCACCTTGATCTCGTTATCGGCATCCGTCGGCGTAAGATTGAGCGCCGCGCCCACGAAATACGTCGTCGGCTGGCCGATGTCGGTCCCAGCGTGATCCACGCCCACGTTGAAGCCCTCTTTGATGAGTTTGATGAGGCCGGTGGGCGCGACGTCGTAATTGTCCATCGCCTCCGGGTAATCGCCGATGGACGTGGGGTCGCCCATCACCACGAAGACGTTGCGGATACCGAGCGCGTGGGCCGCCAGCAGATCGCCTTGCACGCGCAGCAGGTTGCGCCCTCGGGTGGGGAAGTGCAGCGTCGCTTCGACGCCGACCTTGTCCTGCACCAGCGCGCAGACCGCCCAGGGGCTCATCCGCATGCGCGCCATCGGGCTGTCGGCCACGTTGATGACGTCGGCGCCGGCCTCGGAAAGCAGCGCCGCGCCCGCCAGCAGTTTGTGTGTGGCAAGGCCGCGCGGTGGGTCCATCTCTACGGCAAGCACAAACTCCCCCGCGTTCAACTTTTGAGACAGGTGTGAAGGCCGATCCGGCGAAACGCCCTCGTGGACCGGGCGCAGCGCCGTCGCGCGTTCGAGAGGGGCGCAGACTGTGGGCGGGCCGCCCGCCAGCGCCGCATGGAACGCCGCAATGTGCGCGGGGGTCGTCCCGCAGCAGCCGCCGATCATCGTAGCTCCGGCCTGGTAGAAGGCCCAGGCGTATTCACCGAAGTATTCTGGCGTCGCAGGGTACATAATCCGACCGGCAACCTGTTCGGGCCAGCCAGCGTTCGGCTTCACCCAAAAACGGCCTTCGGGCACAGCCTCCTTCATCTGCTGGACGAGGCGCAGGAGTTGGACGGGGCCGCCGGAGCAGTTGACGCCCACCACGTCCGCGCCCGC
>JAKJAB010000263.1:0-5011 GCA_022707725.1 Chloroflexota bacterium
CGAAGGTGCCGTCCAGCGTCGTGGCGCCCGAGTTGCGCAGGTCGATCACGCCGGCGGCGGCGCGCCCCTCGGGGCGGTGGCCCGTGACGCGCTCGATGGCGTCGGCGCTCCAGTAGGTGCGCACGTCGGAGAACATCTGCGCCGTGCCGGTGAGCAAGTGCCCGAAGAGCATCGCAACGCCGTTCAGCGCGTCGTTTTCCGTGGCGACGATATAAGGCTGGCGGATGCCGTTCCAGTCGAACGACGAGTCGAGAATTGCTTCCATAAAGTCGCCGTTGGGGAAGTGATCGGTCCACTGGCGTTGCCCCTGGAAGCCTCCGGCAATCGCGTTGTGGCCCAGCGCCTCTTCTTCGTAGCCCAGCTCCGCCAGGCGTGGATTGCCCACCATCAAGTCGCGGGCGATCAGCGCCATCTTCACCGACAGCTCCCAATCCTTATCCTTTTGCGCGCGGCTGCGCTGTTTTTCCGGCGGATTGCGATCCATGCCTTCGGGACAGTTTGCCTTGACCCAGGCCAGCGCCCGTTCGAATTCCACCGGATCGTAGATGCCTTCTTCGAAGCGGCGGACGAACTCCGTCATATCCACAAACTCCGTGCGCATTCCCAGGTACTGCTCGAACAGCCACGGTTCCACAATCGATCCGGCGATGCCCATCGAGACGCCGCCCATCGACAGGTACGATTTGCCGCGCATCTGCGCCACAGCCAGCCCGGCCTTCGCAAAGCGCAGCAGCTTCTCCTGCACGTCCGCGGGGATGCTGTCGTCGCCTGCGTCTTGCACGTCGCGCCCGTAGATACTGAAGGCGGGCAGGCCCTTCTGCGTGTGCGCCGACATCACCGCCGCCAGATACACCGCGCCAGGGCGCTCGGTGCCGTTGAACCCCCACACGGCTTTGGGGATAAGCGGATCCATATCCATCGTCTCCGCGCCGTAACACCAGCACGGCGTCACCGTCAACGAGGCGCCGACGCCCTCACGCGCAAACTTTTCGGCGGTTTGTGCGGCTTCAGCTACCCCACCGATGCACGTATCGGCAATGACGCATTCGACGGGCAAGCCGTTCGGGTGGCGTAAATTCTCGCTGAGGAACGCGGCGACGGCTTGCGCCATGCCCATAGTCTGCGCTTCCAGCGACTCGCGCACCCCGCGCCGCCGCCCATCGATCGCCGGACGAATGCCTATCTTGGGCATATTTCCAATCAAACGATTACGTGGTTCATTGGTCTTCATCAGTAACCTCCCAAAAAAATCACAGATTAGAAAGAGAAATTAAACGGGCCAGCATCCAGCATCAAACAGCCAACTGTCCCCCGCAATCTTGCGGGCCGAACCACAGCCCCTGGTCAACATTCCAGCCCCACCCCGGTAGTCTGAGCATGACCGGCAATTGCGTCCATCCCGCCTCGACGCGCTGCTGCACGGCTTTCCAGGATGGCACCCCACTCACCGCATCCGCAGCTTCGACGTTGCACGCACCCACTGCAACGGCCCCGGTCAACACGGCCTCCGGCGACAAGCGGTGCAGCAAGCCGGTCAGGAATCCGGCAATGGCGCAATCGCCCGCGCCCGTCGTCCCCACGAGGTTGGCGCGAAACGCCGGAGCGAGCAGCTCACGGTTGGTCCACGCGCGCGGCTGGATGCCCAGACGCTCCGCCGGGACGGTCATCCGCGCCGCATCAGACGTCGTGCGCAGATAGATGCCCTGGCTGCCCAGTTTCAGCCCGACAATGGGGGCGCCCCAGCTCACCAGGCGCCCGGCTACATCGCGCAACAGGTCGCCATCCATCTGCAAAAGGACGTCGCCGCTTTTTTCCAGCGCGGCATAGCGCGCCGGGTCCACCATCAGCAGAGCCTCTTCCGCGCTCGGCAGGAAGACGTCCACCTGCGGGAGGACGCGCGCCAGCCACGCGGGCCAATCGACTTTTCCGGCCTCGGCGTGGGGGTCGGGGCGGCTCACGTCGAGCGAGGTGACCAGGCCCCGCGCCTTGACGCGCCGGAGCAGCGTCTCGAATTCCTGTCCGTCGTCCCGATAAAACCGGCGCATCAATGTGGGATAGCCGAAATGAAAGATACGCGCGTCGGCCAGCAGATCGTCGGGGACATCGGCGGCGCAGAACGTGTCGTTGGGGCCGGGGTAATGGAGAAAAGTGCGGTCGATAGCCGGGGAGCTAAAAATAAGCGTGTACGAGCTGGACTCGCCCGCCGCAACCAACATCCCCTCGGCCAACACAGCGTCATAGCTGCGGAAGACGTCGAGCGTTGCCCGCCCGAAGGTATCGTCGCCGACTTTGCCCATCAAGCGCACGGGAACGCCCAGGCGATGCAGCGCCAGACCCGTATTGGAGACCGCGCCGCCTGTCGAGAGCGTCATCGGCCCCACGTTGACCAATCCGCCCGGCACGAGCCATGTCGCCAGACTTTGACAACTTTCGGGCAAGGTCGGAATCACATCCAGGCACACGTGCCCAGCAACGATAACATCAGCTCTCATCGAGCACCTCTATTCCTCCACGTCGTTCTTCGCGTTGATGACATCCAGCACCCGCACCTGGAAACTCGCCGCTGACGCATCCAGCAGCGTCTTGATGTTGGAATTGGGCGCGGCAAGGACCTGTTGCAAAACCCGTCCCAGTTCTTCGTAGAGTTCCTGCGCCGCGACGGGCGGCTCGCCGCGCACGGCGACGCCCGCGTGGATAAAGTTCGCGTAATTTGCCACCGGTACATTGGCGTATTTCTCGACGATGGCCGCCCGTTGTTGACCGTATTCACCGGTGAAGATGTTGATGTACGGCAGCCCCACCAGTTCGCCATGTCCGGCTTGAAGCTGAACAGCGTGCTCGAAGGCCGCCAGATCGAATTCGCGCCAGGTGTCGAAGGCCAGCGCCGCTTCCAATGTCTCCGCCGATGACGCGGGATTGTACAACCACACGCTGCCCGTACCGAGCGTCGCGTTCGCGCCGCCGTTGGGCATACGGCCGAAGCCAATCTCATCAATGGGCAGATCATCAAGGTTGTGGATCATCCAGCCGAGCGTGTCGGCGCTGGCAATCGTCATCGCCGTCTTGCCACTGCCAAAGTCGAGCACCAGCGCGTAGTTGCCCCAGGTTGCAATATCGGACGTGGTCGCGTTGTCCTGCCAACGCAGATCGTGCATGAGTTGCATCGCGGCGACCATAGCGTTGTTGTTGTAGGCTGCGACCCATCGACCATCCACCGATTGCACCGTGTCACCGCCGAACGTGACCATCAGCGCCACACTCATCCAGCCGCCGAGCGCGCCTTCGTTGCGGATGTTGAACCCATCCACGCCCTCGAGCCTGGCGTGAATCCGGCGCGCGGCCTCACGCGCTTCACCCCAGGTTTGCGGCGGCTTGTCGGGATCGAGGCCGGCTTCCTCGAACAGCCGGCGATTATACATAAGTCCCATACCATTGGCGGCGTGCGGCAGGCCATAAATTTTCCCGTAAGCGTCCTGCGCCAACGCCAAGATTGCCGGGTGACAGGCGGCGAGATAGGGTATGTCTTCGACGTAGTCTGTGATGTCCGCCGCGTAACCGCTTTCGATAAGCCTGCGGGCATCGGTTAACTGCACGGCGTAGGTGTCTTCCAGAGGGCTATTAGCCCGTGCACTGAAAGTTTGCGGGTCGTAGCGATAGGGATGAGGGTCGATGATCACTTCAGGACGAATGGCGTGGAACTGCTCCAGCAACCAACGTTGCCGCTGAATTCCGAGCGCGTCATCCTCAAGCGCCGCGTCGGTGACACTGACCATCACCGGAATCAACGGGGTTGGCGTCACTTCGACAATCTTCTCGACCGGAACTTCGACTATAACTTCCTGCGTGACGAGGACCTCCTTCTCGACTTCGCGCGTCACTATTACAGTCTCGATAACTTTTTCAGCTAACGGCGTCGCACAAGCAGTGAGCGCCGCCAACAACGAAACGGACAATGCGATAATAGTAAAAGAACGCAAACGCCTCATCGAAAACCCTCGGACGAAGTAGAAATCAGGAGTAGGGAGTAGGAAGTAGGGGAGTAGGGGAGTAGGAAATGAAGTATCCCATTACTCCCAACTCCTAGCTCTTAACTCTTAACTCCTAACTCGCAACCCGCAACTCTTAACTCGCAACTCCTAACTCGCAACTCGCAACTCTTAACTCGCAACTCGAAAACTGCCAAGCGCCACTGGCGCGGATGTACCGGGTTGACCACCGCCCAGCGCCACCTCGAAAAGGCCCGGTTCAACCATCGGTTCACCGTCGTCGGTAAAGCATGACATCTGCCCGGGCGTAAGTGTGAACGTGACGGTCTGCTGCGCGCCGGGTTTCAGGTGGATGCGCGCGAAACCTTGCAATTGTCGGATGGGGACAGGCACAGAGGCTTCCACATCGCGAATGTACAATTGCACCACCTCATCGCCAGCCCGGTCGCCCGTGTTCGTAACGTTCACGCTGACCGTGAGGCTCTCGCCTGCCTTGATCTGGTCCGCGCTGAGGGTCATATCGCTGTAGGCGAAAGTCGTGTAGCTCAAGCCGTAGCCAAAGGGATAAAGGACTTCCCCATCAAAAAAGCGATAGGTGTGCCCTTGCATTGCATAGTCGCGGAAGGGCGGCAGATCGTCCACAGACTTGTAGAACGTCACGGGCAGCCGTCCGGCGGGGTTGTAATCGCCGAAGAGCACGTCCGCCAGAGCTGTACCGCCCTCTTCGCCGGGATACCACAGCTCGACAATCGCCGCTGCGTTTTGCTCAGCCCAGTTGACCGCGATCGCGCTGCCGTTGAGCAACACTACCACCAGCGGCTTGCCGGTCGCCGCTACGGCCTGCAACAGAGCCTCCTGCACGCCCGGCAGATCCAGGTCCGTACGGTCGCCGGTGCTCTGCTCCCCGGTCTTGATGCCCTCTTCCTGGCCTTCCTCGCCCTCGACGAGCTGGGATAGCCCCATCACCGCGATCACCACATCGGCCTGTTTGGCTGCCGCGACGGCTGCCGCAAAACCCGACTTGT
>JAKJAB010000263.1:5038-5287 GCA_022707725.1 Chloroflexota bacterium
CCCGCCCCCGCCTTTTCGCGAATGCCTTGCAGCGGCGTTACGGAGTGCGAGGGCATACCAAAGTAGTTGCCCAGCAACACCAAATCGTCGTCGGCGTTGGGGCCGATGACGGCGATGGTTTTGAGGCCGGCCTTGTTCAAGGGCAGGATACCGTCGTTTTTGAGCAACACGATCGACTCACGCGCAGTTCGTAGCGCCAGGGCGCGATGCGCCGCAGAATCGTTCACCTCGATGGGAATCTGCGCGTAG
>JAKJAB010000264.1:0-393 GCA_022707725.1 Chloroflexota bacterium
TGCAGGGCAACGATGGCGTCTTCTTGGCCGGCGCGGGCGCGATAGGTGCATACGATGACGTACATAGCTCCCTCCAACGGACATTTACTTCCAATATAGCATAGGATGTGCGCCAATACATCGGCCAAATTTGCCGATTTGCTGAGGTTGGAATCCTGTAAGAGGTGGGGCTATAGCAATAAATTGCTATTGTCTAGCAGAGAAGCCTTGCGAAGGTTGCGTGGAGATTTCGGCATGAAAGGTACGCTTGGATACAAGATGATTGTGTTGGACAGTATTATGTGCAACCTTCGCAAGGATAACGCTATGTCAATCCGTGGCGGAAAGCGAACGCGGTCACAGCCGCGCGGTTCTCACAGCCGGTTTTGTCGAATATCGCGGTGAGGTGTTTGG
>JAKJAB010000264.1:403-5267 GCA_022707725.1 Chloroflexota bacterium
TTGGCGACCGTGCTCTCACTGATATTGAGCGCCTGCGCGATCTCTCGATTGTGTTTCCCTGTGGCGACCAAACGCAAGACTTCGACTTCGCGTGGACTTAGCGCAGCAGGTATGGGTGTGTTGCTCCGCGTCGACGGTTCCCGGGGAAGTTCACGGAGGCGTTGGCGTATCTGCCGCACCAGACTTTTGCAGCGCAGGTCACGGAAAAGTACCATAGCCTCCGTCAACCGTTGGCGTGCGCGCGTCACGTTGCTCGGACGGCCCTGCGCCAGTTCCAGGTTGGCTTGAGCGATCAGAATGCGCCCTTTTTCAGGCAGCAGACGTTCGCGCTCAGTGATGCGCAAGGCTGTATCCAGATGCGCAGCGGCATCCGACCACGCGCCAGTCAATGTGGCGATCTCGCCCAAAATCCGGTCCACCAGGAACCAGTGATGTTGACCTCGGCAAGCCAACAAGTCGGTATAATGGCTGGCGGCTCGCTTTGCGTCGTTCATTCCGACTGCCATCAAGGCCACACAGCCGCGCGCCGACAGCGCCGACAGCGAACCGGCTGCCAACGTAGTGATGAGGCGCTCTTGTTCGTCCATACACACGCGGGCCTCACGGTATTTGCCGGTAGCCAGCAAAGCCAGCCCGAATAGTCCCAGACAAAGGAGCAATTCACCGGGATCTTGCGTGCGGAAGACTTCGATCCCGGCGCGCAACTCACGTTCGGCCTGCCGGTAATCACCTTGTTGGAATGCCAGAAATCCCCGCACTTGCTGGAAAAAGGCACGGGGTTCGAGACTGGCAACGTATTCCACAGCCGGTTGCGCCAAGGCAAGGTCACTCTCTGCCTCCGTCCACGCGCCATGGAGGGTGTCAAGGAAGGCCAGCCAAGTGTACACGTAACTCTGCTGGTGCGGCTGGGGACAAACCCGCGCGTACGTTTCGCGCAACAGACTCACTTCCCGTGAGCGTTCCAACGCTGCTGACCAGCTATAGGCCTGCGCCAGATAAGCGCAACAGGCGGCGGCTTCCACGGGATCGTCGCCCTGCTGCGCCTGCGCCAATGCTTGCTCCAACAAGGGGATTCCCGCGGCCAAATCGTTATCGCGCACCAACAAGAAACCTATTGTGCGACCGGCGCTGGCTTGCAAAAACTTGTCCCCTAGCTGCTGTGCGATCTCCAAAGCTTGTCTACCATAACGGATCGCCTCGTCCTGGTGACCTAGCACTACACCGAGTAGATTTGCCAGCGCGACGAGGACTTGCACGGCAGCCGGTTCGGGGTGAGGTGCAGTATCGAGCAAGGCTAACGCAGTTTCGAGCGTCCGACGCGCGGCTTCGGCCTCGTCCAGGCGCCAATGGGCGATCCCACACCCATATTGTGCGCGCGCAGCGGAGACGCAGTCCCCCTGATGCACGAAACAGGTTTGTGCTTCGATAAAGGCTTCCTCGGCAGCACTTTCGTCGGCGGCCATCAATGCTGCTTCTCCAAGCGCCAACAGAAGCGCACCCCGACGCGGGTCGCCGCACTGTGGATCGTCGCGTTTCAGCAGCGTCAACGCCGTTTGCAGATGCGCGAGCGCCTGCTGTGGCGCATAGATACGCAGGGCTTCTTCAGCAGCACGCTGCAAATAGTGGACGCCGCGCTCACTGTCGCGGCTGTTGGAGAAATGGAAGGCGAGGTCGGCCAGTCGCCGCGTGTCCTTCGCACTGCCGTTGGCCTCCAGCGCCAGGCCGATTTGACCGTGTAGCATCTGGCGGCGGGTACTGCTCACTTCACTGTACAGGCACTCGCGCACTTTCTCGTGGCTGAAGGTGTACCGGCCCGCCTGGTTACCATGAACCAATCCAGCGCGTTCGGCGGCCAACAAGTGTTCTTCAAGCGCACCAGGGATGGCATTTTGCACCTGAGCCAGCAGATCGACATCGAAGGCCCCGCCAATGACCGAGGCCACCCGCAGTTGATCCACCACCTCCGGCGCAAGGCGAATCAATCGCAGACGGATGGCGCTGGCGATGCTCGCCGGCAGGGTCTCGCGCAGAGGCAAGGTCAGCGTCCAGCAAGTACGGGCGCTGCCTGGTGGGACGAGTGCGCCATCCTCCACCCAGGCGCGCAGCAATTCCTCAGCAAAGAAGGGGTTACCTTCACTGTGCGTGTGGAGCAACCGGCTCGTCGCCGGCTCGATCGGCCCACCGAGGTACACAGCCGCCAGCGCAGCGATCTTCTCCTCGGCCAGAGGCGCTAACGCAAGGGTGGCCAACACTCGCAGATGGTTGAGTTCGGCTAACGCGCGTTCCAGAGCAGGATCGAGTGCGATATCGCCCGCGCGGCACGCGATCAGGAACAACAAGCGCGCCGTCGGCTGCTGCCGGGCCACGTGCGCGATCAGGTCGAGGCTGCTGCTGTCGGCCCACTGGAGGTCGTCGAAGACCAGCACGAGACCATCGTCTGCGGCAATCGTCGCCAGAAAGGCGCTGACGGCCTGGTACAAACGCAGGCGCGCTTGATCGGCGGGTAGAGTGTAGGTAGTGGGCAAGGTTTCCAGCCGCACACCGAGTTCTGGGAAGAGGCTGGTCAGGATGGTCGCATCGGCGCCCACCTGTTCGTGGAGCGCTTCGGTGGGGGCAGTACGGATGTAATGGCCGAGGGCTTCCAAAAAAGGCAAGTAGGGGGGCATTCCGGCGGCTTCGGAAGCGCCGCCATACAGCACCTTCACTCCGGCATGAGAGGCGCGCGCGGCCACTTCGGTCAGCAGGCGCGTCTTGCCGATGCCGGGGTCACCGGTCACCGCCACGGAGCGCACGTGCGAACGCAGCGCTATTCCGAGTTGCTCCCACACCTGGGCCAACTCCCTTTCCCGGCCAATACAGATTGGGGGGTCGGCCCTCAGGCCGGGGACGCTTGACCTAGTCTCTGCCACTGACTGCACCTCCCTCAAACACCATCTCTTTCTGAGATATGCTTTACCTGCAAGTACGTTTGTTGGAACAGGTGAATGAGGTCGTTATCTTCCAAATTACCATAGAAAAATGGCAATGTCAATAGAGGCAAAGCACAGATCAAATTCGCTATTGCGCAGCAGACTATGAGTCTATCCGAGAATTCTGCAAGCACTTGCTTGCGCGCGCTAGCGCAGCAACGGCGGATTATGATCCACCGCAAGCGTTAAAGAAGAGAATTTTCGGATAGGTCCTATGGCTGTTGATAGCGCCGGAACAACTGCCCCCACCCCGTGCTCTCGCGCCATTGCGCGGCGATGCGTTTGTATTTCGACGGCCAATAGAGATAGTCCTGTTCGATTTCGCCGATGAGGGTAGGGATGATGACCAGTGGCGTGCACAGCACCAGTTTTTGCAGCACCCGCGTTGGGCCGTACCACGCCAGCCACGCCAGGAAACTGTGAGAGTTGTAGCCTACTTTGAAGCCCCAACTCTCCCCGGCAACGTCATCGCCCATCAGCTCGATGTCGCGCGGATCGCCCACACCCAGGCCGTGTTCGTGCGCCAGGCGGGTGTATTTGATGCTGAGCGGGTCGAACCCCATCAGCTTGGCGGCGACGGCGTCGATGGCGACTTGATCTGCCGAGGCCAGGATGACGTTCTTCTCGACGGGCCGGATCATGCGCGGCCCGGCTCCATCTCCGGCGGTCGTGCCGTCCATCACCGCGAGGATGCCGGGGTGGATTTCCTTCTGGATCGCCAGCAGATCGACCAGCGTTTCGTGAATCCACGAGTGGGTGTAGTGCCGGTATTTGCTCAGCAAACCGCCGAAGGCGTTCTTCATCGCGCCGGTCGTCGTCGTGTACATGTGCGTCTTGATCGTTGGTAGATGAACGATGTTCTTGCCGATGAAGTAATCCGGGATGTGGATGCCCTCCGGGTAAATGTGATCAAGCGCCAGCATCTTCGCCTGGGGCTTGTATGAAATCCAGGTCATATCCTCTTTGCGGAAGTTGTAGCGCACCGGAACGGCGTAACGGCGGAAGATGGGGACGTAACGGTTCAGGTTGCCCTTCTCTCCAAGGCTCTCGCATTTAGACGAGTACAACCTTCCGGGAAGCTTGGCCATCGATTGCAAAGCCGGGGTTTAGCGATAGAATACCCGCCATAAGATCGTATCTCCCACAAACCAGATCGAAGGATGAGGTGAAAGGTATGGAAAGGTTGAAAGAGCGTATCCTGCGCGAGGGGAAAAACTTGGGCCGCGGTATTCTCAAGATCGACAGTGTGATCAATCATCAGGTAGATGCGACATTGATGTTGGAGGTGGGCGCCGAGTTCGCTCGCCGTTTTGGGGACGCGCATCCCACGCGCGTGCTTACCGCCGAGGTGTCGGGTATCGTCCCCGCGATGGCGGCGGCGTATGCGTTGGGCCTACCCCTGGTCTACGCTCGCAAGCACAAGCCCGTGACGATGCAGGAGCCGGTGTTCGTGGAGTTTGCGCCGTCGCACACCAAAGGCGGGCAGGTTTCGCTGATGGTATCCCCGGAATTCATCTCTCCTGGAGATCGCGTGCTCATCATCGACGACTTCCTCGCCACCGGGCAGACGATTGCGGCGATGGTCCGCATCATCGAAGATGCCGGAGCTACGTTGGTCGGCATTGGTACACTCGTTGAAAAATCATTCGAAGGGGGGCGTGAACTATTGAGTCCCCTGGGTGTTCCCATCGAGTCCATAGTCATCATCGACGAAATGCACGACGACGGCAGCATCATCTTCGCCGACGAGGAATAATTTCAGCACGAATCTACACGAATTTTCACGAAATAAAAATTAGTGTAGATTCGTGGTTTATTGAGGAGTTCCCATGTGGGATTCCACACCAACGAGGATGAAAAGGATTTCCTCAACGGATTCAACGGAATTTAACGGA
>JAKJAB010000265.1 GCA_022707725.1 Chloroflexota bacterium
GAGCGGCTGGCCCAATGGGTCGGTCTCGACGAAGGGGATTTGTTGCGTCTTGCCGTAGACCGACGACGTGGAAGCAAAGACGATGTGCGGCGTCTCCGCCAGACGCGCGCCTTCGAGCACGTTCACCGTGCCACGGATGTTCACGTCGGTGTAGAGCGGCGCGCGCTCGATGGAATAGCGCACGTTCGCCATCGCGCCCAGATGCGCCACGCCGTCGAAGCGGCCCTCGACGAGGATGCGTTTCACGGCGTCTTCGTCGCGCAGGTCGGTCTCGTGCAGTGTGAAGTTAGGATACGCCGTCAACGCCGCCGCATTGGCCCGCTTGCGCGCCGGGCTGTAATAATCGTTGAAGTTGTCCAGCCCGGCGACAGAATCGCCGCGTCGAAGCAGCGCCTCCGCCAGGTTACTGCCGATGAATCCGGCTGCGCCGGTTACGAGAATGTGCATAGGGTGCTCCTTTGAAGGGGGAGAGTTAAGAGTTGCGAGTTAAGAGTTAAGAGTTAAGAGTTAGGAGTTAAGAGTTAGGAGTTAGAAATGTGATGCAAAAATGAGATCACTCGCAACTCGCTACTCGCTACTCGCCACTCGCTACTCGCCACTCGCTACTCGCTACTCGCTACTCGCTACTCGCTACTCGCCACTCGCCACTCGCTATTCCCCCGGAAAATGGATGTCCTGCACGTTCAACTGCAGGTTGATGCGCTCGTTCCACACGTTGGCTTCCAACATGTAGGCGAGGTCGATCCGGTGTGGGAGACGGCAAATCCAGTCGCCCTGACGGAAGGCGATGGCGTCCCACACCACGCCCCGATCGTCGGCCAGACGCAGTTTGAGATGGCGACCGTCCACGCCCACCGTCCGCCCCTCGACCACCCGCGCGTTGCGACTGACGAGGACGGGCACGGCATTGCCGTAGCCGAACGGCTCCAGGCGTTCGAGCGCGTGGTAGAGGTCCCACGAGAGCGTCTCCAGCGACGTTTCGGCATCGACCTGGAGCGTGGGCGCCAGGGACAGCCCGGCCAACTGCTCGCGGGCCAGCGCCAACAAACGCGCTTCCACCTCGGGCAGGCGCTCCGTCGGTACGGTGAATCCCGCCGCCGCCGAGTGCCCGCCGTAACGCGCCAGCACATCGCTCATCGTATCCAATGCTTCGGTGATGTGAAATTCGGGAATCGAGCGCGCCGACCCTTTACTCCACTCGTCCTCGATCGAGACAACGACAGCAGGCCGGTAGAACTCGTCGAGCAAACGGCTGGCCGCCAGGCCCACCACCCCGTGCGGAAAATCGGGCGACGCGGCGAACAGCAACGGCGGCGTCTCGCCGCGCATCATCACCATCTCCCGCGCGCGATCCTGCACCTCTTGCGTCATAGCGCGGCGTTCCTCGTTCAAAACGTTCAATTCCTGAGCAAGGGGAAGCGCGGCCTGCATATCCGCAGCCAGCAACAGGTCGAGAGCCGTCATCGCCTCGCGGATGCGACCGGCAGCGTTGAGGCGCGGCGCAAGCACAAACCCGACGGATTTGGCCGTCGCAGTTCCCGGCGCAACGCCCGACAGTTCCAATAACGCACTCAATCCAGGCCGGCGCGCCTCATTGAGCGCAATCAAGCCCTTGGTGACCAGCATGTGGTTCTCACCCAGCAACGGAGCCATATCCGCTACCGTGCCCAAGGCGACCAGGTCCAACAAATCTATTTCATCCAGCACCCATCGCGTCATGGGCAACGGGACCTGTCTGTTCGCCCGGATCAAGGCCTGGGCCAGCTTGTACGCCACCCCCACGCCGGCCAGATCTTTGAAGGGATAGGCGCAATCGGCGCGGCGCGGGTTGATGACCGCATCCGCCTGGGGCAGCGCCGCGCCAACGTGGTGGTGATCCGTCACAATCGTCGTCATCCCCAGACGGCGGGCGGCAGCGATTTCGTCGAGGGAGCGGATGCCGCAATCCACGGTAATGAGGACACGCGCCCCGGCCTGCGCCAGCTCGGTGATAGCGTCGATGTTCAGACCGTAACCTTCATCGAGCCGGTTGGGAATGTAGGCCTTGACCTGCGCGCCCAGCGCCTGCAACGTCTGGATCAAAGTCGCCGCCGCCGTCACGCCGTCCACGTCGTAATCCCCGTAGATAACGATAGGGTCGCGCCGTGCGATGGCCTGGCGCAGCAGCCTCACGGCTATAGGAATATCCCTCATCAGAAAAGGATTATCGGATTCAAATGTACCTTTGAGGAAAGCGTCGATGTCATCCGGCGCAGCGATGCCGCGATTATAGAGGATTTGAGCCACCAGGGGCGGAATCGCTGATGCCTGTGCGAAAAATGTTGGCGGCGCCGGCGGTGCAATGCGCCAGTGCTTGCGAGTGCCAATCCCCATAGGTTCTCCTTGGAAACGGTAATCAGGGATTAGGGATCGGGGGTTGGGGATTGGAGGACCTAATCCCCAATCCCTGGTCACCAATCTCTGTCATTCTATGAATAAGCATTGCGGTAGTATACCATAGCGCAAAAACACGTCAAAAAACGGCTTCCTCGTGTGAGGAAGCCGTTTATTTTGCTGATCGGGGAGAATTAGCTAATCCAGCCTTGGCCCTTGCAGAAGTCGGTGACGACGGGGACCGTGACCACTTTGCCTTGGTATGACTGAATGCCCAGGTAAATCTCATAAATCACGACAACCCAGAGAACAAAACAGCCAAACCCAGCAGTGATAGCAGACAAGACTGTAACAAGTCCACCAATAACTAATGCTTGAATCGCATTATACTTGATGAAGGGACGAACTTTCTTGTCCTCAAGCAAAAGCACGATAATCGGCACGAGCGGCGCAAAAATCCAGCTCAGCAACGACCATAGCTTATCATCATCTGTCACATCCATTGGGACTTGCGGATCCATCTGAACCATAGCACGACTCCTTTTCTTGTGTGAGTATAATACAACCTTTCAACGAGCTTCGTGTATCATTGTAGGGTGAATCGGAAAAAAGTCAAGATGACTTTTAGGCTATTTCCGCACATCTAGCAGTTTGATTAGCTTGATTTTTACAATAAAAATGTTATAGTAAATACATATTATCAGAACTAATAGTTTTTGCAAGAGAGATCGAACTATGGACAAAATACATACTGAAAACACGCATATCCTGGTCATTGATGACACGATAGAAATCCTGGCCTTTCTAAAAGAGGATATCTTAGAACCGGCCGGCTTCAAGGTGACGGTGGCGACGGACGGAGAGGAAGGGTTAGCAGCAGCGCTGGAGACGTGGCCTGACCTCATCCTGCTGGATTATGAAATGCCCCGCATGAACGGTATCGAGGTCTTGCAAGCCCTTCAACAACAAGCGGCCGACATCCCTGCCATTCTCATAACCTCCCATGGATCGGAAAACGTGGCCGTCGATGTTTTCCGCCTGGGCGTGCGGGATTACGTCACCAAACCTTTCGCCGTCCAGGAAATCCTCACCGCCGTCGAGCGCGTATTGACCTTGACTCGCTTGCAACAGGAGCGCGACGCCTTGTTTGCCGCTTTGGAGCGCACCAACGCGCAATTGACCCACCGCCTCCAACAACTCGACACACTCTACCGCGTCAGCAAATCGGTGACGACGCTCCAGGAACGCAATCAACTGCTGGAACGCATCATCGATGCCGCACTCTATCTCACCGGCGCACGGGACGGTCTGCTGATTCTGATGAATCCGGACACCGGTATCCCCACCGCCCAGGTTCTACGCGAACACTGGGACCGGCAATTCAACACTCCCATAGAGGCGCTTAATATCGAAACCCACTCCTACGGCATGATGATGAACGTGCCGCTGCAATTCGGCGGCAGGACGGTGGGGTCGCTGACCGTGAGCAACAAGCGCAACCGCGAACTGTTGAACCAGGAAGATCGCCGGTTGCTGCGGATGCTGGCCGACTACGCCGCCATCTCCATCGAGAACTTCCGTCTGTTGGCGGAGTCCGAAACGCGGCTCGAACGTGAAAACCGCGAGTTGCGGTCGATCTTCGAGCATTACGTTTCCCCTGCCGTGGTAGAACGCATCCTGCAGAACCCGCGCAACGTCCAACCCGGCGGGCAATGGCAGACCGTGTCCGTGCTCTTCGCAGACCTGCGCGAGTTCACGGCTTTCAGCGCCAGTTCCTCACCGGAGGCGCTCATCACCATCCTGAACCGGCATCTCACGCAGGCGGCAGGCGTCATCCTCTCCGAAGAAGGCACACTGGACAAATTCCTCGGCGACGAGGTCATGGCCTTCTTCAACGCGCCGTTGCCCCAGGAAGATCACGCCTTGCGGGCCGTGCGCGCGGCCTGGCGCATCCAACAGGGCATGCGCCAGACGCACGAATTGATACCGCTCCACCAGCGGCTGCGCTTTGGCATCGGTATTGCGACCGGCGAAGCCATCGTCGGCAATGTCGGCACGCCCGATCTGGTCAACTTCACGGTCGTCGGCCAAACGGCGAACAAAGCCCACATGCTCCAAGAACTGGCGCCCGCCGGGAAAATCTTGATCTGTCATCGCACGCGCCAACTGGTGAAGGAACACTTCGAGGTACAGGAACTCCCCCTAGTTCACATCAAAGGGCAACAGCACCCCGAACCAATTTACGAAGTCCGTGGTATACTCTCTGAAACGTGAGGTGTAAGGCCTTACGAATTACGAATTGCGAGTTACGCATCACGGATGTGGGATTATCCCATTGCCGGACAAAGGAGCGGGATTACTATGCCTGTCTTTTTCGACGTTGAAACCCAGAATTCTTTTCAGGAAGTCGGCGGCCATTACCCGGAGCGACTGCGCATTTCCGTCGTCGTGACCTACAATACCGCCGATCAAGCGTTTCATCGCTACACGGAGGCCGATATCCCCGCGCTCGTCCGCGAGCTACAAGCGGCGGACCTCGTCGTCGGCTTCAACCTATACGGTTTCGATTACCCCGTCGTCATGCGCTACACCAATGTCGACTTGACCAGGCTGCCCACAGTGGATATGATGGCCGAGTTGCAAAAGCAGTTGGGGTTCCGCGTTGGGCTGGATGCGGTGGCATCGGCGACGTTGGGCATCGGCAAGAGCGCCGACGGCCTGCAGGCAGTGCAGTGGTGGAAGGAAGGTCGCCTCGAAGAAATCTTCACCTACTGCGAAAAAGACGTCGACGTCACCCGGCGCGTGTACGAGTTCGGGCAGCAAAACCGCTACGTCCAGTACTACGACCGGCAATATCGCCGCCAGCGCGTCTCCGTGGCGTGGTAGA
>JAKJAB010000266.1 GCA_022707725.1 Chloroflexota bacterium
ACGCCGCTCTTTGTGGGTTGGTATGCCTTACTGATTTCATCCAAGACCATCGACGCTTCAAACATGGGGACAGTTTCACCCTGGAACGCTCGCATGAGCATAGCGTTCAAGCCAGGGATGTTGCTCACGAAGGGGTCGTGTAAAGGGTTAAACTTGCCTACAGTCAGATCGGCGGAAGGGAGGCCGAACATATCCAAAAAAGCCTTGTTCGTGATCGCGGCCATCCCATCTGGGTTGAAGACGGTGATAGGGTAAGGCATTTGCTCGATGATCTGGCTCAAGTGGGCTTCGCTGGCGGCGAGGCGCCGTTCCAAATCGTGCTTGTTCAACGCCGTCTCGATGGTCGAGCGCAGCGTTTCCATCTCGAAGGGCTTGATGAGATAACCAAACGGCGACGTTTGCTTGGCGCGCTCCAGCGTTTCGGCATCGCCGTAAGCGGTGAGATAGATGATGGGGATGTCGAACCGTTCGCGCACCTGGATGGCCGCAGAAATGCCGTCCATTTTCCCTTTGAGGCGAATGTCCATCAGGATCAAGTGGGGTCGGCTACGGGCCACCGCTTCCATCACTGCTTCGCCATAGATTTCGTGCCCGGCGATCTCGTAACCGCTGCGTTCCAGGTTCATCTTGAGCATTTCAGCCACGATGACTTCGTCTTCTACTACAAAAATGCGCGCTTTTGCCATATTCTTATCCCTCGTTCCAGGCAAATGTGACCGCGATACACGTACCGCCGTCGTGCGCCATACTTAACTCACCATCAATCTGGCGTGCCAGCATCTTGATGAGCCGTAGACCCAGGCCGGATGACGTTTCCGCGTCTACGGTTTCAGGCAAGCCTATGCCATTGTCGGCGACTTCGAGCCGCACTCGGTCAATGGCGTGTTGCAATGTCACATGCACGGTGGGCGGTCTACTGTCAGGTGACTCCCATGCTGGCGGGAAGGCGTACTTCAATGCGTTGGAGATCAGCTCACTGATGATCAGCGCGCAGGGAATGGCGAGATCGATATTGAGTTCCAGATCGTCGATGTTTTGCTCCATCACGATACCATGCACCATAGCATTGTACGTCTGGGTAAGGTAGCGCGTCAAAGATTGGATGTAGAGTCGCGTATTGACCTGCGATTCGCCGGGTGTCTGGTAAAGCTGCTCGTGTATCAAGGCGATGGCCTTGATGCGATTCTGGCTTTCCTGCAGCATTTGTTGGGTTCCTTCATCCTCAACCGTGGCAAATTGCAGTTCCAACAGGCCCAAGATCACCTGCAAGTTGTTCTTGATGCGATGGTGGATTTCACTGAGCAGCAGGGTCTTCTCATCGAGGGCTGTTTGGAGCTGCATTTGATAGTTTTTGAGTGCGGTGATATCGCGGCCTACCCCTACCAACCCGACGATCTCGCCTTCTGAACCGCGCAACGGAGAAAGTGTGGTCTGGAAATGGGTATTATTCACCCGCCAATCGTAGGTCATGCTAACGCCGGTTGCCAGTACCTGGGTATTGGCTACTTCGTGGACATGTGCGGCCTCCGGACCGAAAATCTCGCTCGCTGTGTGACCCAGGAGGCGTTCTGGCGACATTCCCAGATGTTCCACCCACTGCCCGTACAGTGCTGTATGGCGCTGTTCGGTATCCAAAGAAAAAATGATATCATCCATTGAATCGACGAAGGAACGCAGCCAGGCCTCGCTGGCCTGCAAGGCGCGTTCCGCCTGGCGGCGCGCAGTGATGTCTTCACCGATGGAGGATATGCCGATATTGTGACGATCGGTATCGCGCACGACCATGTTGTTCCAGGCAATCAGCGCGCGTGTGGTTCCGTCTGCGGTGAGTATCTCGTTCTCGAAATGTGCAGGGAAACGACCGGTGCTAAAGTTCATAAGGAAGGCGGCGCGCATTTCATCACGGATTTCAGATGGGATGAAGGTTTGGAACCAGTCGCATCCGAGTACCGCCTCCCGTTCCATGCCTACCAATTGCAGCCCAAAGTCGTTGCAGAAGGTGACGCGCCCTTCCAGGTCCAACGTTACAGCAAACAGGCGCATGTTTTCCAGCATCTCGCGGAACTTGCGCTCGCTGGCTTCCAGAGCCGCCTGGGAGCGCGTGCGTTCTTCAAGCTCGCATTGGGCTTGCGCGTAGAGCTGCGCATTTTGCAACGCGATGGCAGCGGCGCGGGTTAACGGACGCAGGCGTTCGACATCCTGCGTACTAAACGTCCCCACCTGGTCGCTATCCAGCCGCAGCACGCCCAAGACGCCCGCGCCCAGGCTGATGGGCAGAGAAATATGAGCGCGAATCCAGGCATTGGCTGGCTGGCGCTGCCAGCGTGGATCGTCGTAGGTATCGGCAGCGATGTAGGGTTCGCCGCTGGCCACCAGCTCGGCGTTGATGGGGTAGTCGGATAACGGTTGGTGTGTCCCTGTAAGTTCTTGCGCTGCACCAGGTTCGTTGTAGCCGCGCCAGCCTACGATGTGCAGGGCCTCATTTTCCACCAGAGCGATGTTCGACGCGGTGGAAGGGACCAGCCGCTGCGCCTGGTGCAGGATTTCCATGAGGACGTCGGGGACATCCAGGGCTGAAGCCAGCGCCAGGGTTACATCGCGCAGCGTCTCAGCCCGCAGTCGCTGCTCGCGCTCGGCTTCCAGCAGGGCAGCGCGTTCCAGTTCTCGCTGGCGACGCTCGGTGACGTCCTCGATGCTGGCGACGATGCCGTTAAACCCGCCCTGCTCGTCCAGCAGTGGCGCGACATTGACACGCAGCAACACACGCTGTCCATCCGGCCACTCGATTGCGTGTCGTACGTCGTTGACCGGTCGTAACGTTTGCTGTACCTGCACAAAAGGCAAAGCCTCTTCGGGGAATGGCCCGCCATCGTAATCGGTGATGCGCCATTTGGGGTCGTTGTAGGTGCGCCGGTCAATTCGATCGTGCCGCAAGCCCAACACCTGTTCGGCTTGGGGATTGGCGAACACAATTTGACCGGCTTTATTGACCATAGTGATGCCGGCCGGGCTGGTTTCCATGATGCGTTTCACCAGGTCGCGCTCGGCACGCAACGCCTCTTCTGCCTGCTTGCTCTCGGTGATGTTGCGCCCAATGCCCACCAGGCCAACGATCTGCCCGCCGGCATCGCGCAAGGGCAGCTTTGAAGTCAGCTGCCAGAGTTGTTTTCCCTGCATGTTGAACAACAATTCCTCGCGGTTGAGCACCGGAATGCCTGTCTCCACGACTATCGTATCGTCGGCCATGAAACTGGCGGCGATTTCGGGTGGGAACAATTCTGCATCCGTCTTGCCCAGCACCTCTTCTTCGGGCAGTCCGATGTTGTTCAAGTCGGTGCGGTTGGCGAGTGTTTTACGCCCCTGGGCGTCTTTGGCGTAGATGGCATCGGGCAAATTGTCAATCAGTGTACGCAAGAGCTCCCGCTCGGCATGGAGGGCCTCTTCTGTACGTTGGCGTTCGTCGATGAGCTTCTCGCGCTTTAACCGGTTGACCATCAACCCGCCGAGCAGGGTGGAGGCCAAAGGATAGACGATCAACACCGGCGCGCTGATGCTGCGGAGTGTGTGCAACGCCATCTCTAAGGGGAGTGTGAACATCAGCAGCAGCATAACTAGATGCGTCACCAGACCGAACAGATAGAGTTCAGGCAGCTTGATTGCATCCAGCCTTCTCCGGTACATCCGCCGCCAGATCAGTCCCAGGCTGCCCGTCACCAAAACTGTGGAAACACCGGGCCATACCCCAGGCCCGCCTTGGTACAATCGCAGCGCGGCGGTGATCGCCATAGCGATGAGTGTAGGGGCAGTGCCGAAAAACAGCCCTGAAATACTGAGCAGCACCGAGCGCGTGTCAAAGACGAGACCGGGAAGTAGAACCCAAGGCGTCAACATCACCACGACACCAATGGCGCCGATAATTAGCCCGGCTATCAACCGGTTCCGTGAAAAGGCATCCTGACCGGCGCGCCAACGCAGCGCGAATACGTCAAAGACGAGCACGAGCGAGAGCAACAGCGCTGCATTCTGCACTAATCTGAGAAAAGACATTGCATTCATACCTTAATTGCATTATACGCTGGATTTGGCCAAATTACAGTTCTATGTGCGACTCTCGTAATTCTCAGATGAGTGCGCGCGCCTGCGCTACGGCGTCTTGTTCCGCGTCCAGCCAGTGGATGTGCGCGGCACGGGAGCGGAACCAGGCGTACTGACGACGGATGAAGGCGTGTGTGTCGAGTTTGATGCGCTCAGTCACATCCTCAAGTGTCACTTCACCCGCGAAGTAGGGCCGGAACTGGCTGTAGCCCAGGCTCGATAGCGCCGGCAAGCGCCAATCGTAGCCGCGCTCCCGCAGCGATTCGACTTCGGTCAGTAGCCCGGCTGCCATCATTGCGTCCACGCGGGCGTCGGCGCGGGCGTAGAGGGCCGCGCGCTCCATCGTCAGGCCGAGGTGCAGCACGCGATAGGGTGGGGGGATGCGGCGGCGCTGCGCGGAGAAGGGCTGCCCGGTCTTCAGGCACACTTCCAGCGCGCGGATGACCCGCCGCGCGTTGCGCGGATCGATGAACGTCGCTGCCTCCGGGTCCAGCGCGATGAGGCGTTCCCACAGCGCAGACGGATCCGCCGTGGCCTGCGCTTCCAGTTCAGCGCGCAAGTCGGGATCGGGCGGGACTTCCGGCGTTTGCCAGCCCTCAAGGAGCGCGTACACGTACTGTCCCGTGCCGCCCACCACGAGCGGAAGCCGTCCGCGTGCGGCGATCTCGGTGATGGCGGCGCGAGCCAGACGCAAAAACTGTGCCAGCCCCACCGTCTCGTCCGGGTTGGCGATGTCGATGAGGTGGTGCGGCATCTGCGTGCGTTCCGCGGACGTGGGCTTCGCCGTGCCGATGTCCATACCGCGGTAGAACTGCCGCGAGTCGGCGGAGATGACCTCGGCGGGGAACGTCTCGCCCAGGGCCAGAGCGAGCGCCGTCTTGCCGACCGCCGTCGGCCCGACGATAGCGACGACGGGAATCAAGGTTACTGTTTCCATACGGGCGATTGTACTGTATTTCGTGAGATTGGCATAGACGGTTTTGGGCATACAATTAAGGAATGTAGTCGAACCTGCGGTGTTGCTCTGACAATGAAAATGACCGCAGGACCACGTGACGATTGACGATCAGACTATGTGCTTAGGAGGATAAAAATGAATGCTCGTTGGAAAGTGTTAATGGGTGTATGGGTTTGCGTGATGTTGGTGACAGGTTTGCTGTC
>JAKJAB010000267.1:0-259 GCA_022707725.1 Chloroflexota bacterium
ACATCGTCTTCGTCATCGACCGCTCCGGCAGTATGAGCGGCGACAAAATCGAGCAGGCGCGCAATGCCTTGCAGTTCATTTTGGACCAATTGAACCCCAACGACCGCTTCTCGATTGTCAGCTTCGACGATCAGATCAACCTGCTGGCAAGCCGTTTGCAGCCGGTGGATGATCGAACATTGTCCGACGCCCGGCGTTTCGTCCGCCAGCTCACTTCTCGCAACAGCACGAACATCGAAGGCGCGTTGCAGGCAGGGCT
>JAKJAB010000267.1:370-5242 GCA_022707725.1 Chloroflexota bacterium
GCTGTTCACCCTCAAGGAAACCCATTTCTTCCGGCTGCTGCACCGGCCGCGCCCGGCCCGCCTGCTCGACCGGCTGGCGCTCGATAATGGCGGCAACGTCACCTACGTCCAGCCCGGCGAGAACCTCGAGCTGGCGCTTTCCGAGTTCTACGGGCGCATTGCCAACCCCCTGCTCACCGACGTGGAGGTGGAATTCGACGGGCTGCGCGTGACCGACCTGTATCCGCCAACGATGCCCGACCTGTTCCGCGGATCAAGCGTGCTACTCGTCGGGCGCTACGAGGCGACGAACGAACAGGTGACGGTGCGGGTGCGCGGGCGCGCCGGAGCGGAACCGCGCGAGTACGTCTACCGCTTCGACCTGGCGGCGACCGGCAACCACGACTTCGCGCCGCGCCTGTGGGCCACACGCCAGGTGGGGGCGCTGCTGGACGAGGTGCGCGTCGAGGGCGAGCGCACGACGCTGGTTAAGGAAATCCGCGAATTGGGATTGGGCTACGGCATCGTCACGCCGTACACGACCTTCGTCATCTCGGCGCAGACGAGCGGTGCAGCCTCGATGGAGAATATGGCGCTGTACGACAATCAGGGCGAGCTGAACCGGCTCTTCGGGCGGACGACGATTCAGGCGCGGGTGCAGAATCAGAGCTACCAGCAGACCGACCGGGCGGGTCTGGCAACCGGCGCGAACGTCATCAACCGCGAACAGTACAGCATGGCGCAGGTATCACGACAATACGTGGATTTGTCGCTCGTGCAGGCGCAGGGCAACGTGGATGAGCCGATCACCGAGGCGTGGATTGCGACGAACATCAAGATCGACCGCGAGATCGAGTTCGGCTCCGAGACGTACTTCGCCCTGGCGGATGATCCCGCCGCGCGCGTTTTCCTGCAAAGTGGCACGAGCGTGCTTTTCAACAACAACGGCGAGGTCGTTTCGGTCTACGATCCAGAAATGCCTGTCGCGGCGGAGCCGGGAGCTCAGCCCGTTGATCAGCCGGATTCGCAGACCGGTTCCAGCCGCGGCAACGTCTTCGCCTGGCTGCGCGACCTTGTCGCACTTTTGCGGTGGGTGGTAGGGCGTTAAGGGGCTGTTGGATGCTTGTATTACAATCACGTCGGCGCCTGTTGGATGCAGGCGCCGACGTTTGTGTGAGAAGTCATCTGGCGTTCAGGCGTTCTGCCGGTCTTTCTGTTCGAGCGTATACTGGAACAGGCGCGGCAGCATGAAATCGTAGTCTTGCCTGTCCCATCCCGTCCCTTTTCCCCCAAAGGTAAACGGCGTAACCCCAATGACCTCAGGGTCCTGGCGCACTTGCTCGTCGTACCAGGCCATCCGCTGGATGACTTTCTCCGGGTCTGCTCCGTCATAGCCTCCACCGGCATAAAATTCGCTGATCAGAATCGGGACGTACAGCCCACGCTGCCTGATCAAGTGCAGCAGATACCGGTAGCGGCAGCTCAAAGAGCCACTGCCCGGCACCACAGGAGCGCCAGGAATGGTATGCTCCGGTCCCCACCAGAGATCAATCGGCATTGTCTCCATTGAATGCCCCTCGACCGGCAACGCGCCCTCGTGCAGGCTGAGGATATGCCCTCCTGCCTGCATCCGCTCGAACACACCCGTCTCCACCATGGCTACCATCTCGTTCCATTCGGGCGTGCCGGCGTTCAATGAGAACAACGCCAATCTCTTGACCGGCAAATCCCAGTTCTCGGCGATGTCCATGAAATGGATCATCATCTGCGCCAATTTGGCGTACCCACTGCCATCGGCAGATGGCGGATCAGCTTCATTGACCGGCGATTCCAGATAGTCAATATACCTCAGCCGGTCACCGTCATACTGTCTCTCGGCCACGCACTTGGCATGCAAGGCTGACATCAGATCCTCAGCCTTTTGCTTGATCTGCGCTTCGTTCATCTGCGCCAAACCATGCACGGCCTCATCGCCGCCAAAGGTCTTTCGTGCGATAATCAACGTCTGCGGGGAACCGGCTTTGACGACGTTCATCCCGGCCCAGTCGTCCACAAACTTGCACACCGGCGCCACCGCTCCCTGCTGCGCCAGAGCGACCACATGGGCAGGCACCTGGCGCGGCGCGATCGTGTGGTAGCCAATCTTTGTCCCCTGGGCCAAATGTGGCGCACTAACCGGTATGTCCGGTTTTTCTTGAGATTCCGGCCCGAAGTACTTGCGCATGCCGTCGGCCCACTCGGCGGGTGTGTTTGCCTCGATTGGAATGTAGCTTACGCGGCTGTCTGCTGTTGATGGATAATACTGTCGATAGAACGCGTCCAAATCGATATTCCAGGCGTTTGGATTGAGGGCCAGAACAGTGGATTTGGGCACCCCACTGATCCGCGCAAACGCATCGTCCACATTGGCGCCGATCGTAAAACGCTGCTGCCCCCACACCTCTTCTAGGGCATGGATCCATTCATAGCCGTATCCTGGGGGAAGCAAAGCATACGTCCGCTCATAAGGCTCGCGCGCCGTAGGACATTGACCAGGCTGAGGTTCGGGCTGCGGCTGTGGTGACGTCACGACCTCCAGACGCGCATTGTCGAAATACGCATCATTGTGTTTTACCCGCCACAGGACCTGGTCTATCACGAACACGGTGACATATTGGCCTTGCGCTACAGCTTCGACTGCTGGCAGCTCGTGGTACGCGTTGTAGACGTGCGCCCCTTTCCCCCAAACGACGGTATCGGCAAAGGGATCCGTCCCTCCGGTCGGGTCGATCCCGACTTTGAACGTGAAGTTTCGTTGCGCGTCCTCTGTGACCGTTCCTTCCAGGGCAAAGAACGCAGCGGCTCCGACCCCGTCGCTGGTGTGTGGATTATCGTCATCGCTGCTCCAGGCGTGGGCATCCATCGTGAATCGCAGCCGGTCACCCGGATTGACCTGGACCGTCTGCATAAGGCCGGCCCGGTGGATGCGCCACATCGTAAAGAGCTTGATGGCGTAGCTCCCCTCACTGATGCGCGGTGGGTCCAGAAACGGAGCTTGTTTGGGGATGATTTTGACTTCCGGCTCGCACCATCCGTCGCGATTGTCGGCATCCCACGGTGGCCTAAACTGTTTGTTGTGCACATAAAACACAGTCCAGTCGCGCGGTTTATCGACTTCACCCCGCGCCAATTGATACACGCCATCGGGCCGGTGGACTTGACACCCATGGCCTTCCTGACCGAGTTCAAAGCTGGCGTTTTTTAGCATGAGGCACCTCGTTTCGACAACTATGCGCACCGACTGGTGATGGATCGTTATGACCTGCGATCGCACCACTCAGCACAGCCTGAACGTCGATGCGTCGTGATTATTGATGAGGGCTGTGTCTTTTGTCTGGCTGACTTTACCGTACTCCTATTATAGCATCGTATAGGCCAATTGTGCATCAAATTCTGATGGTGATTTTTACTTAAAGTTCGGATGCTGCCAACGCCTCGCGGCTGTCGTAGATTTTTTGCAGCGCGGCGACGACATCATCTACCCCTTGCGGCCCGGCGCGGAAGACGTTTTCGTTCAACCAGACGGCTTCGCGGGTGGCGACGCGCTCGCTTTCGGGGAACTGGCCTGGCTGGAAGCGTAGACGTTTGCGGCGGTCGTCTCGATGAGGGTCTGGCGCAGCGGGGGATAGTCCACGCCGGCCTGTTCCATGCCGAGCAACACACCGCCGACGACAGGCGGAACGGTCAGGCGGACGGCGCGCGCGCGAGGCGCCACCTCACGGATCGTCGCCAGCATCGTCTCGCTCATCAGCGGGCTGCCGTTGTACAGGCTGCCGATCTGCACGATTTCGACGTCCAGTGCCTCGAAGCCCAGTTGGCGGATCACGCCGGTGGCGAGACTGCCCAGTTCGCGCCCGGCCCAACGAATGATCTCCTGCGCGACGGCGTCGCCTTCCGCCGCGACCTGGAAGACGAGGGGGGCGTTGGCGGAAGAGAGCGTGTAGCGTCCTCGATACAACCCTTCGAGCAAGTCCAGCGCATCCGCTGCGCCGGTCAGCGCCAGGAACGCCTCGGTGAGACGCGTTTCCGGCCCACGCCGGCCCCACGCCAGCGCCACGGCCTGGAGCGCTTTAGCGACTAAATCGCCGCCGCCGGCGTATTCGGCGAACATCTCGCCGCCGCCGGTCATGCGACCCTCGCGCCCCTGGCGGTCGCGCCCCCAGCAGTTGCTCCCCGTGCCGGAGACCACGCCCACACCCCAGCCTTCCGTCGCGCCAGCCACCAGGCCGATGATGGTATCGTTGACCAGCGCGTAGGGCGCGGGCAGCTCCAGCGAGCCGATGACCTGGTGGTGTGAGGCGGCGTCGCCGGGCCAGTCGTAACCGGCGATGCCGAAACCCGCGCCTGCGATCTCCGCCTTGGCGATGCATGCCGAAGCGAGCGCCGCATCCACGATGGTGTGCAGCGCGGTGTGCAGGCCATCATAGCCGACAATCTCGTGGCTGCCGGGACCGTACTCGCCAAAGCCCACGGCGCGTCCCCGTTCATCTGCGATTAGCGCGTGACTCTTCGTCCCGCCGATGTCGATGCCGAGAAAGTATTGGCTCATCATATATGCTCCTGTTTCGTAAAAATTGTCGACCGATCCGTGTGTCGGTGCTGCTCCAGCACTTCCGCGATGACGGCGGCAGCGCTTATGCTGACCAGGATGTCCTTCAAATCCACAGTGACCAGACCGGGCAACTGGATGAAGTCGATGCCGTAGCCTCGGAAAATTGTGTCCCACATCCAACTCGTGTAAGCAGCCAGCACGCCCACGAAGGCGACATCTACCCAGAGACTCTGGCGATGTCGCGTGCTGTAGTAGCGATGGTATGTCACTGCCAAAACGAGCATAGCAATGATCACCACCCG
>JAKJAB010000268.1 GCA_022707725.1 Chloroflexota bacterium
GACGAGGCGTAACACGTGGCTGGGGCCATGGCGTCGAGATAGGGATACGAGGATTGCCAAATTCATCATACCCAAAATAGCCAGGCTCGGAACCTGTCCACGTTGTTGCTGTTGCTGGTGACGTTGGTGTCAGTGGAGGTATACAACCAAGGTCCGGTGTTGGCGTCGGCATCGGCGTTTGTGGGCGATCAAGGGGACAACCGGTCAATGTTCCGGCAACGGCAACACACAATATCACCGTCCATAGACGCCTGCCCCGGCCTTTCTTCCTCCCACCTGTCCAACTCTGCACCACCATCAGCGGCATCAGCGCCAGCCAGATGCCCAAATTCGGGTCGAAATACCGCCCGCCCCGGTAGATCAACCCTGTGGACCAGTCGTACACCCCGCCGCAGACCAGGTGGCTCACCGGGCCGTTTGGGCCTTCGAGCACCGCATTGTAGGTCATAGGTATCAGTACTACATCGTTAAAGGTCTCAGTCTGCTGTGATTTCTAACTCCAGGCGCGCCTCGCCATCATTAGTCAGATTCTGGATCTCTCCGCTGGACACCTCTAGTAAGTATATATCACTGGCTGCCCAACTCAAAAATGCGATGAAGCGGCTATCACTGCTCCAGGTGAGTTGCGCGGTGCTGCCCACGAGAAAACAACGCAAATCTGGTGGGGTATCGCCAAAGTGCATAATGCAGATTTTCATTCCCTCTGCATCGCTGATTTCAAATCGTAGCCACTCTCCGTTAGGCGACCACCTAAATGCACTGATAGAAAACGCCTCGCCGCGTTCTTCATACGTGGTCAAACGCTTGGTAGATAAGTCCCTCGGATTGTAGAGATACAAATCCCCATCATAGTCGTCCTTGTTTTCTAAAGGCTGATACATGAACCATTGACTATTTCTGGACCACATTGTGTAGGCACTAAGAATATCCGCAGGTTGTTGGTAAATAGGAGCTACTGTGTTCCCTTCTGCATCTAACAAATAGAACACCCGCGTGTCACCTTCTGCCTGGGAAAGCACCGTCCACTGCCCATTCGGCGCTTCCACTAGACGTGGTTCGGCGAGGGGCGTGAAGGTTGCCCGAGGATGTGCATCTATTCCTAGACTTGCACTAATGCCGGTTTGCACGTTAATCTGAAACCATGTACGTCCCCAAGGGGGCATAGTGCGCGGTGTATCTGTAACTCCTGCCAGAATATGATTGTGGTCTTGCCATTCAGAGGTTAGCTCGCGATAAGGACCGGCAAGTTGTTTGATGATTGTCCCTTCCTGGTTGATGACAAATAGTGTTTGCCACTGTACTCCATCAGGATACTGCCAGGCTACGTAGTGTAGCCATTGGTGATCGTCCGACCATTTCAAACTCACTTTTTGTGCAGAATCAGCCGCTAGCAACTGAACTCGATGGCCTTCGGTGTCAATGCGCCAGATTTCTCCATTTCTTGTTGAGTAAGTAAAATGTGGGGCGGGTAGCTCTGTCTGCTGCAATGTAGGCGTCACAGCATCCAGCGGGGTGAGAGTATCGAAATTCGATTGAGGTGTCATTGCCAGCGAAGGTGTCGCAGACGGCCCTGCTTTGGGGGCAGAACACCCCAAGCAGAAGACCAAGGTAACGAGTAGGGCAACCTGCAATCTATTGCGAGGGCACTTCGTTTTGACCGGTGGTTTGCCTGGATTGGGATGCACATCCATAGTTCACCCCCCAGTGTTCTCTTCACACAATGGGCAGAAGTTAAACCTCCTTGGGGCCGGATGCTTTAATTTCTCATATACGTTAGGATCCATCTCCTCAAGATTGTTTACACAAAAAGGCTTGCCACACCCAGGGTCCATGCTAGTATCTCTGAAGAAAACGGCCCCACCTGTTGGGTCCTCTCTCTCCCGCATAAGCACTTGCATAGCCACTTGTTCTTCATAGGGGCTTGATATGTATCCACGATTGGCCGCGTACGCGTTATAATCATTATCTTGCGCGCAACCCGTTATTGAAGAACAACTACTAAACCTGTACTCGCCTCCCTCCCCATAGTGGATGTCAACTCTATTACGAATCGTCCAGACTATCGCCACAAACGCCCGGTCACGATTGTCGTAATCCCCCCACATAAAACTTACTATTTCTACATCTTTGTTTCGTGTATTCTTCACCCACCGGTCAAAATCTTGCCATTCTGGAAGATCCGGGATTTTGTTAGGTGTATCCAATTCCGCCCCAGCCGCTTTGGCAGCTTCTTGTGCGTCTGCCGGCGTTGGAAGCGGGCCTACCGGTTCAGGTAGAACGGGTACACATTCACCTGGCGGCCGTGGTGTATCAGTTGGTGGTGGTAGTGTGTTAGTTGGCGGTGGTGGAGTCGGTGTAAGCCACGGGCTAGGTGTCGGTGTTGGAGTTGACGTCCCTGTCCCCGGCCCCAACCCGCTACTGCCGTCTTCAGTACAGGAAGGTGTTCGTGTTGGCGTAGGGGTGGGTATAGGTTGGTTAGTGCAACACCCCGCCAGCATCCCCACCGCCAACAATCCCACGCACACCAGCAGCACCCCCTTTCGCCGATCCTTCCGCTTGTGCCAGCCCTGCACCACCATCAGCGGCATCAGCGCCAACCAGATGCCCAAGTTCGGGTCGAAGTAGCGCCCGCCCCGGTAGATCAGCCCCGTGGACCAGTCGTACACCCCACCGCAGATGAGGTGACTGACCGGACCGTTCGGCCCTTCCAGTACCGTCCCGTCGGGATCGAACAGCCACGCGCTGACCACGTCGCCTTCGGCATCCGCGCCCTGGCGAACGTAGCCTTCCGCGTCGTGCAAGTAGTAGAGCCATTCATCGTCGCGTTGTTCGCCCAGGCAGTCTCGCCCGTAGAGATAACTCACGGTCTCGGTCGGCGTGGTCTCGGCGAGGATGCGCTGCCCGGCGGCGCAGTCCAGGACGTAGGTGGTGGCGCCGTAACCGTTGACGTTTACGGCCACGCGGTCTAAGCCATTGTACACGAATTCCGTGGTTTGGGTAAACACGCGCACTTTGATCATTTGTCCCGCGCCGTCGTACTCAAACCTGCGCACAGGGTAACCTTGCGTCCATTCGGTGAGCAACTGTCCGCGTTGCGACCAGTCGTAGGTGTACATGTGCCCGTCGCTGCGGCTGCGCGCTGTCAGGCGATTGGTCGCAGTATGTAGCGATATTCTGGCATCGGTATAGTTGATGCGTATCAGACGGTTGAAGCCGTCGTATAAATAGTGCATGATCAGTGGACGAGTTGAAACTATGGCTCCCTATACTCGACCAATCCCGTACCATCAACATTTACCACGAACCAACTTCTCTCGACAGCACTCTCACCATCAGTGCCGATTCTGTATCCCCGAAATACCAGACGTTGACCATCGGGCAGCCACTTGACGGGCCAGGTTGCCTGGGCTCCGGATAGTTGCGCCGTTGTAACTTCATCACGCTCCCAATTCCAAACGCGGATCATGTTTTCTTCTGTAATCCACGCCAGTTTGTTGGAATCTGATGACCACACACCATGTCGCAACCAGCCATCCGCATAGTCCAGAGAGATTTCATCGACCACTTTGCCGTCAGCATCTATGCGTGATAAACGATGTTCGAATCCCGGGCCATATCGTGGGGCGAACCACTCCAGCCACTTGCCATTCGGTAACCACTCACCCGATTCGCCGTTGGCTGTCAATTGGGTTACCTGTTTAGGAAAATTATAGGGTTCTAAAGTGACGACATAGACTTTGCGCATTCTTTCATTCACCGGGGAACACAATTCGGTATAAGCAAGCTGGATGTTGTTAGGCGACCACTCAAGGTAACAAAAATCGCTGGGTTTGTCCGTAATACGTCTGATATTGCTACCATCGCTGTCCATCACATATATGTGCCTCAGGCACCCGTAGGGTTCACCGTGTCGATATCCCTCACATTCTTCTTCTGCGGCCTGGAAGACAACCCGTTTTCCGTCAGCCGAAATGGATACTTCATACTTGAAACCAGACCAACTCATAATACACCGAGGTTCATTTGAACTGTCCAATTCTACACGGTAAATGCATTTCGATAATCGTCTGTCATCTTCAAGTATCGTGACCCACACTCCATCACGCGAGATATAGGGGAAAAAGGCAGGAGATTGCGCTCTTTCCAGAGCCGGTAATTGATGAAGGACTTGTAACTCGGAATCCCCCTCATACGCTGCCAATAATCGGCTATGATCCGCACTCATAACCTCGAATAGCGCCTCCGCAAACGATAGGCGGGACTGTGGTCTAATCACAGTCGGCTGTGTTACGAGAACCGGTGTTGATGAGAGGGTCGGTGAGACAGGAGGCGCAATCGTTGGCGTCAAAGCGACCGCCCTGGTTGGAGTTGGTGTCAAGGTAGGTGATTTCGCACACGCCGTCAATGCAAGCATCATTACAATCACACAGATAAGTATTCGCGCTAGTAAGTATGTATGGTTTTCTGTCGTTCTCATTTTCAAAGTCCTGGTATGTAATTGGCTGGGTTAAGGACATCGCCAACCGGCTCATCTTTGCAAGTTTCTTTGATCGAAATATGTAAATGCGGCCCAGTAGCATCGCCCACATCGGAATAGGAACCCAACCACGTCTGCTGCGTGAAAAAAGTCCCAAGTTTTAAGGCTGGATTTCTATCTTTTTGGGCTATATGCGTATACTGAATCCAGTATATCTTGCCGTCCGGGTGCTCATGCAGCACATTTATCCAATACGTCCCCTTTGCATATTGCGCATTGACATCAGGAAATACCAAGGCAGCACCATCAGCCATAGCGACCACACGGTCACCACCGGGTTTTCTACTTGATTGTATATCAACGCCGTTATGTACTTGACTGCCAGGTCCCCATATAAATTCCCAAGTGACATTGAGTCCAACGCCGGGATCAAATGGTGAAACCCACGGTTTGGGTGGTGGAAAAGATATGTTACCTTCGGCGACTACCACATCGCTGCGGACCCATCCTTCAACTACCTGTCCATGATCATTGTAGCGGATTTTCCACCACCAAGTTCCGGCGGCCTCACGTCCGAACTGGCCAATAGGTTCTGCATCGCCATAAAGCTTGCCTATGATGTTGGACCCTCCCACACTGGATGCGGCCGTCGGTCCACTACGCACATTGACACCGTCGCTATTTTCAGGACGAGGCGTAACACGTGGCTGGGGCCATGGCGTCGAGATAGGGATACGAGGATTGCCAAATTCATCATACCCAAAA
>JAKJAB010000269.1 GCA_022707725.1 Chloroflexota bacterium
ATTGCCGTCGTCGTGATGGGCGGGCTGCTGGTGTTGGCGTTGGTTGCGTTTGGCGTGTGGGCGCTGGTTATCAACCCGCAGATGCAGGCGCGACAACAGGCAGCACTGGGGTTGGCAACAGAAGTCCCCACGCTGGAAGCTGAATCCCCCGTCACTGAAGAAACGCCGGTTGCAGAGGTACAACCGGAAGAAGAGGCCACCCCGGAGCCAACCGCCACGCCCAAGCCAGCCGCCACGTTTACCCCCACGCCGGTCATCGGGCCAACGGCGACGCCGGAGGCAGGGGCGGCGGGACAGGCAACGTCAACGCCGGCTGTTGTGCGTCGCACGGCCACACCCGTCCCAACGGAGGCCACGACAGCCACGCCCACTCGTCCGGCGACATCGGGCGCCACGTCGACGACGCCTGCGCGCACGCCTGATACCGGTTTTGGTGAGGTCGCTTTGGTGGCGGCAGCGCTTTTGCTGATGGCCGTCTTCTTTGCAGCGCGACGGCTCCGCCAGGCATAAGCGCGAGGGTCTGCTGATTCATCGCGTGATCAACGATACGCAAGGATAAACAGAGAGGGCGCGAAGCCTACTTCGCGCCCTTTGTGTTAGGTACTCACTATGCTGCGATATAGTCAAGTTTCCTCCATAACGACGTGGCGCCGGAGCTGTTTGTGGATTGGCCTGATCCTTCTCCTGGGTGTTGCTGCGTGTGCGCCAACGTTGCCGTTTGTGGCAACGCCGACCGCGCTCCCCACCGCGACGGCAACCGCTACCCTCGTCCCCACACCTACCCCGCCCACGCCGACGGCCACACTCTCCCCCGCACCGACGCCCATCCCCACCCCCGACGTATCCGCCATCCACGGCCTGGCGGAGGCCGGGCAATTGGCGGTGGGGACGCAGATCGGCGACGCGACACTGCTTTGTCTGCGCTACGAAGACGCCACTGGCGACGGCGCACCGGAGTGGTTGGCGGTGGCGCATCAAACTACGAATCCGCCACGCCTGAGCGCCTTCGTCCTGGATGGCGATGCATTCTATCCATTGGAACCGGCGTCTCCTGCAGATGGCAAGCCAGATGTGGGCCTGGGCCAATACCCCACGTGCGAGGTCGAGGTGCGCGACGTCAACGCCGACGGGATGCCGGAAATCGCCATCTTCGGCCACGCGGACAACAATCAGACGCTTCTGCACCTCTTCGTCTGGAACGGCGCGGGGTATCGCCGCCTGGGGTTCTTCTCCGGCGACGCCGGCGTGCGCTTCATGAACGTCGATGGCGATCTTGAAGACGAAATCTGGGAAGGCTACCGCGAACGCAGCGCGCCGAGCCTGGCCTGGTACGTGATTTTCACCTGGGAGGAACAAACCTATGGTTGGACTTCCGACCGTTATGGTTGGTACGCCTTGAATCGCCCGCAGACGTATCCCACGCACAAGCCGGAGTATGCCGTAATCGCCTTCTATCTGGCACTCGACGACCGTGATCTGCCGGGCGCGTACAACCTCTTGTTTCCCCAGGAAGAGCGCACTTACGAAACGTGGGCGCACGGCTTTGCCACTACGGTGCAGGTAGGCGTGGGCAGCGTCCACACCATCCCCGGCACAGTCACAGAGAACAGCGCGCGTGTCGCGGCGATGGTCACGTCTTGGGATAACGAGGGTGGGGTGATCATCGGACGCCTGTGGGATACCGAATGGGCGACGGTGCGCACCGCCGCTGGCTGGCGGCTCACCCACGCCACAGCGGAACTGCTGGAAGAGTGGACAGCGACGTATTGGCCATGAGGTTGCCATTATGAGCAGCGGGATCATCATTGGACGTTTCCTGCACGGATTAAGCTTCTTTACGCTGAGCCTGACGGTGTTCTTTCTCCAATACCGCAGCCGGCGCATCCTGTTGGCACGCCGCCTGTATTGGGTGGGCCTGTTTGCGATTTGTGAGGCGGTGGTTGCCTGGTACGATCTCTTTGCCAGCATCATCCCACCAACGTCTCTGCTACCGGCGTTCGTCCGGCCGGTGGTACTGGGGGTGGGCTATATTTTTCTCATCGCCCTGGGCATCCAAACCTTTCTGCCGGAAGAGACGCTGCACATCTATGGACAGCGTTGGCTTATCAGGCTTAACGTATTGTGGATCGGCGGTTATCTGGCGGCGTGGCTGGCCTGGCCTACGCAGTATGGGCTGATCACGCAATGGGGCAACACCCTCGCGCATTACCTGTTAGGATTCCCTGGTGGAATGCTGGCGGCGATCGGCCTGAGACGGCAGAGCCACCAAACGTTGGATGCGACGTTGCGCCGTCGTATCCGGGTTTATCTGCGCCTGGTGGAAATCTCGGCAGGCGTATTGGGCATCCTGCACATCCTCCTCTACCTTCCGACTCCGAATGTTCTCGTCCCGTACCACGATCTGCGGGTGATGGCGACCGAATGGGCGTGGGTTTTGGTAGGGGTGGGATTGACCTTTGGTCTCAATCGCGCATTGAACACCATCCAACTCGAAATCGAGCGGTGGATCGAAGGCGTGGAACGCCTGCAAGCGCTGGCCGTCGACCGCGAGCGGATTGGGCGCGACTTGCACGATGGCATCATCCAGTCCATTTACGCCGCCGGATTACTGTTGGAAAGCGTGCAGCCTGTCATCCCCATCGACCCGATGCGCGCGCAGGCACAGTTGGGCCGCGTGATGGACAACCTGAACGAGACGATCCAGGACATCCGCCGCTACATCTTCGATCTGCGCAGCGACATGCCCGACGACGACCTGCAATCGGGCATCAAACGCCTGCTGCGCGATTTCCACATCAACACCCTGCTGGAGACCGAGTTCGAAGTTAAAGGTGCACCGGTGGAGATTTTGTCGATGGAACGACGGCGGCACATCTTCCAGGTCGTGCGCGAGACACTGGCGAACACAGCCCGTCATGCCAAAGCGCGCTGGGTGAAGGTTGTGTTACAATATGACGAAAATACGTTGGACCTCACCATTTCCGATGACGGTGTGGGTATGGAGACGCTGCAAGTGAGCAAAGGACACGGCCTGCGGAACATCCGCGAGCGCGTGCGCCTGTTGGATGGCACGCTGCGCATCGAGAGCGCGCCCAACGAAGGCGTCACCTTTCATCTAACCGTTCCGTATTAAAAAATCCGGCGTAATTTTACCGGCGCTAAAATACAATCACAGCGACAACCCTAAGGAAGTACGAACAATGAACCATCGTCAAAACGGTACAACTCAAAGTCAGGCCCATCAGCTTGAAGGTGTACAGACAATCGCGCCGATGAAAATCCATCCATGGGCGGCCATTGTGGTGGCTGCGGCCTGGTCGATGGTGGGGTATGGGCTTTGTGTGATGGCAAAGATGTTTTTCGATATTGAGATTTCAAAACTTGTCCGTTCTATCATCAACCTGCTGATCGCAGGTTTTGGCGCTTTCTACCTGTTCCCCAAACTCTATCAGGCCCCATTTGGACCTATCCCGCTAAAGGAATACTTGAGGCGAATTGGCCTTTATCTTCCTGCTGGCGCCTGGCGTCACATTGTGCTAGGCATAATTCTGGCAGGCTGCACGCTTTCAGGCTTACTGGCGGCTTCTTTACTCACCGGAAGATACGTGGTGGATTGGAGCACGATCAATGTCAGCCACATCATATTCAGCCTGAGCCCGGGGATTTTTGAAGAGATCTTCTACCGGGGCATTATGGTCATGCTGTTGTTGCCGCTGACCAAATCCGTGAAGAAATCGCTCGGGTTGCAGATCATCATTTTCGGTTTGGCGCACATCAAAGGACTGGACTTATCGGCATGGATAGAGGTCGTATCTGTTATGGTGATCGCCATTGCTTTCACCTATGCCGCTTACAAAACCCGCGCTTTGTTGGCGGGGATCATCTTTCACTTTTTGCACGATAGTCTGTTATTCTTCGTACAGGTACCCGAGTACAACGGTCTGTACGAGAACGTTGCTTTTTACGGCATCCTGTGGCTGATGGTGGGAGTGGGCTGTTTCATTATCTGGTATGCAACTGAGCGTCTGCACATACGCGGAGAACACGAATTGTACAGTGTAAAGGCAGCATAGTTCAACCCTGTCCAACCTATGGGACGGGCAGCCTGAACCAGTATTGGTAAGAAAGGAAGACCCTATGACGTTAAGAATTCTGATTGTAGACGATCACGAAGTCGTGCGATTGGGCTTGCGCTCACTGCTGAGCAACCAGGCCAACTTTGTGGTGGTGGACGAGGCGGCTTCGGCCAAAGAAGCCGTGGAGAAATCCGTGCAGCATCGCCCCGACGTGGTGGTGATGGACATCCGCATGCCCGGCGAGAACGGCATCGAGGCGTGCCGCGAGATCAAAATGCATCTGCCCAACACCGAGGTCCTGATGCTCACCTCCTACGCCGAAGACGAGATGCTGTTCGACGCCATCAGCGCGGGTGCGGCGGGATATGTGCTCAAGCAAGGCGGCGGCGACGAATTGATCCGCGCCATCCAACGGGTGGGGCAGGGCGAGGCGCTGCTCGACCCGGCGGTGACGCAGCGCGTGCTGGCGCGTGTCCGCCAGGCTACCCGGCAGGAGCAGGCCGCCGCGTTCAGCGATCTGACCGAGCAAGAATTGCGCGTGCTTGGGCTGGTTTCCGAAGGGCGCACCAACAAAGAGATCGCCAAGTCACTCTTCCTGGGCGAGGGGACAGTGCGCAACTACGTGAGCAGCATCCTCTCCAAGCTCGGGCTGACCAACCGCGCCGAAGCCGCTGCCTACGCCGTCCGCCACAACCTGCACGAATTCCTGGAAGAGCTGTCGTAAATGGTGTTGACGCGACCGGTTACGAAAAAACAACTCGGACTCTTTCTCATTGTCGTTGGCCTGGGCGCCGATGCGCTACTGTTGATCGTCGGGCGTCTGGGCGCAGGGGCGTGGTCGGGCATCGGCCCGGTTGAAGGTGCGATGCTCGCGGGTGGAGTGACGCTCGCACTGTGCGGCGTTCCGCTGCTGCGCCTGGGAGACGCCCCCGCGGCCGCTGAACGCGAACCGCGCTACCCGAATGTGGCGCGGTCGGAGAGTGGCCACAGCGAAAAAGTGGGAACCGGCCACAGCGGGACCGTTTGGGTTGGGCGAGTCCTGGCAACTTTGGCGTTGCTGGCGTTTCTGGCTTACCTGGGCATCTACATCGCCTACGCCGCTGAGCTTTTCCGCTGGCCCTACGACTATGACCAGGGCGAGAGC
>JAKJAB010000026.1 GCA_022707725.1 Chloroflexota bacterium
TCGAGCGCCAGGACGCGGGGCCGCAGCGCCAATGCAGAGGCGATGGCGACGCGCTGTTTTTCGCCACCGGAGAGCGTCTCCAGTTTGCGTTGTCGCAGCGGCGTTAGATCGGGTTGTTCGAGCGCCTCCTCGACCCGCACATATATTTCCTGCGGCGGGATGGCGGCATTTTCCAGGGCGAAGGCGATTTCGTCTTCCACGCGGTCCATCACAAACTGCGTTTCAGGATCCTGAAACACAAAGCCGACGACCTGGCTCAACGTCTGCGGCCCGGCGGCGACGGGATCGAACCCGGCGACATCGATGCGACCGCGCACCACACCACCGCTGAAATGGGGAACCAGTCCGTTGAGACACCGCAGCAGCGTGGACTTGCCCGCGCCGGACGTCCCCACCACCAGGGTGAACGCGCCTGCGGGGATAGTCAGATTCACGTCGCGCAGTGCGGGGCGCGTCGCGTCTGGGTAGGTATAGGTCACATGTTCAAAATAAACCATCGCATCCTTAAAAAACAAACCGCTAATTTCGCCAATCTCCGCGAATCTTTTATGAGAGTTAGCGAAAATTCGCGTGGATTCTGCGAATGCAGACATGCGCGGTTGAATTTACATCACACTCATTCAACAACCAGCGCCGGGAGCAAAAAGCCGAGTAGCGCCGTTCCAGCCAGCGCGTCGAAGGCGGGCCATGTGAGAAGAGGATAGGGGTTGTAGACCCGTGTCGCCCCGCCCCAAAACAAGAATCCCACAATGGCGACGAGCGCGCCGCCGGTCACAAGCCATTCACGGTAGCCCCAGGGGCTACGCCGGTATGTCGTGTGCGGGACGCCGCGCCCGGTCAGCCAGAGCGCCGCCACAATCGCTGCGCTGCCGCCAACTATGAGCGCCGGTCCCCAGAACGCCTGTTGCCACGCCATGAGCAATCCACCGCTCAGGACACCAAGCAACCCCACGATGGAGACAACCTGAGCACGTCCAGTGTGTGCTGCAGCAGTCTCGCCCGCAAAGCCGCGCGAGGCCATCGCCTCGGCCAGTTGCAGCGCGCGTTCCAGCCCGCCGGTGAGCAGCGGCATGAACAGCGGCAGCCAATCGCGCAAGCGCCGCATCCGGTGCCCGCGGATGGCCTGGGCCTCGCGGATCTGCTGCATCTGCCGCAGTGTCGTCGGCGCAAAGGTCACGGCGATGGAAGCGATGACGGCGACCGGGTAGAAGGCGCGAGGGATGAAGCGGATCAGGTCGCGGATGGGCACAGCGAGGTTGAGAACGGCAAACGCGGCGAAGAGCGCCGTCAGCAGCAGGCCGTTGAGCGCACCGTACACCAGGGCCTCTGCCGTAATCGGGCCGCCGATCAGGGGCCACGTTTGCGGGATAGCGACCAGGATAGTTTCACCGACGCGGGAGAGCAGCGCATTGATGAGTGCCGCGAGTGGGATCACGTAAAGCGCGAAGCGTCCCGGCGCGAGTGGCGCGGCATACGTCTCCCCAGGACGGCGGATGGCGTGCACCGTCGTCATAAAAGCCGCCAAAGCCAGCGTGAGATACAGCGGATTGCGCGTCGTCGATACGATACTCGCCGCAGCGATCAGCCAAGCAAACCAGGCGACAGCGTGGAGCATCTTACGCCTCCTGCAGCCGGTACGTGAAACTGAAGCGTTTGTGGAAGCGCCGCAACACGCGCAGCGTCGGCGCGCCGAACGCCAGCGTCAGCGCGACGTTGCCGAGTCCGCGCGCCAGGTCCCATACCAGAGACGTGGTCACATAAAAGGCGCCATATAGACGGATCGTCTCCCGCAGCGTCGCGGGCATCGGCGCGCCCGGCCCGACGATGAAAGTCCAAGAGGAGAGGTTCAGCAGCGCGCCGTACAACAACCCCCAACCCAGGCCAAACAGCGCCAGCAACGCGACTTCCGGCCGGCGTCCTTCGATGCGCAGGCAGCGAGTCAACGGGCGCAGCAGTGGCGACGACAGCCCGACCCACCCGGCGACAAGCATCTGGTAGGGTAGCCACGGCCCCACCCCGCCGGTGATCAGCGCCGAAACGAGCAATGTCAGTGCGCCGAGCAAAAAGCCAAAGCGCCCGCCGTACACGTAGCCGGTCACGATGATGAGGAAAAAGATCGGGCTAAAGCCACCCGGTCCGGGGATGGCGACCTCGGCGAAGCGCAGCGCAGCGTTCATCGCTGTGAGGATACCCAGCAGCGCGACGACCCTGGCGTTCACCGCATCGTCCTGCACTTCGAGCAGCAGCGCGACGAAGCTCAACCCCACCACGAAGGCGAGCAGCAGGGGCGTGTTCGCTGTCTGACCTGCGGTCACAACGGGGAACAGAAAAGCTAGCAATCCGATGGCAGTGGTCAGCGCGTAGATCAGCGCGCGCAGGAGACGGCGCATAGCGCTACCGCTTGCGTTTGAGCAACGCCAGGCCGACGATGCAGAATAAAATCACCGCATAAGGGATGTATTGCAGGAGCGGGCTTGGCGCGCGATGCGAGGCTGTCCCCGGAGAAACCATGGCAGGGAAGGAGAGAACGTAGGTGGCGCGCGGGGATGGGGTGGCGGACGGGTGCGTAGACAACGGAACCGCCATCGTTGGCACAGGTGTCGGAGAGGCGGTGGCGGTCGGCGTAGGAGAAGACGTTGATGTGGGGGTAGGCGTCTCACCAACGAGGGGCGATGCCAATAGCGATTTGGATGTCACGGATAGAGGGAGTGTCGTGGGCGGCAAGGTCGGCGTGGGGATGGGCGTTTCGGACGGCAGCGGTGTGGCGGTCGGTGCGGGGGCGGAAGATGGCTCCGATGGTGCAGTCGCTGCCTCACAGATCGTGTCGAAGGCAAGAGCGGGCGGGGGAGCGGAACCGTCTCCCCACACCCAGCCGTCGATATCCCCGTTGCCCACCGTCCACGTGGCAGCGCCCATGCCGGAGTAGGCCCACGAGCCGTCCGCGTTGCGGTGGAAGTAATTCCAGTACATGCAGGGGTTGCTCTTGCACTGGCAGAAACAATCGTTAGCCGGACAACCCTCGCGGTTGATCGTGCAGACCGCCGATCCCATAGGGCCAGTGTTGGCGTCCACGGCCAGGCCAGAGCGTTGCAGCAACGTCACACCGGAGATGCGCTCTTCGGTGAACATAACGCAGCGCGTCAACACCCGCCCGTCGCCGTGGACGACGATCAGCCCGGCGCGGTTCTGCCCACCTTCCTGTGCCAGTACAGGTTGTGGGAGCAGCGCGAGCAAGCAGGCGAGCAGCAAGCGCATCCAAAGACGATCGCGCTTTTGCGCAGCGCCGGATTGTGATCCGGCGCAAGCTGATTTTGAAATTGTTGCACCCTTCATCGCACGCTTTCTGCCCTTTGTATTCTTCTCCTGCCAGCTATCGCTTCTTTAGTGCCGCTCCTGCGCCGAGCATCAACAATCCTGTGACAATCAACGCACTGCTTGATACCACAAAACCGCCTGTCTCTGGCAGCAACGGGACGTCGGAGACGGCAGCAGACGCCGCAGATGTCACCGCCTGCGGTGCGCGCGATGCCCCAACGACAGCAACATCGACAAGCGACATCCGCTCAGCCGCCTGGACAGCCTGGGCGGTCGCCATGATGTTCGCATAGGGCGTCGCAGCCTGCCAATAGTAGCCGCCGCTGGCCGCGTCCCAGAGGGCCAGAAGCGCACCCACGGGATCGGCAGCGGAACCAGACCAGTTGCCCATCGGCTCACCGAGCGCGTAGAGTGCCTGCACTACCACCGCCGTGGAGTTCGCGTCGGTATCGGTGCCCCACGCCGAAGGCTTCTGGTACGGAAAGCCGCCGTCGACGTTTTGCATCCGCTGGAGATAGGCGAGTGCGCTATGGGCAGCATTTGGCTCCCCCACGGCGGCCAACGCCTGCATCGCCAGCGCGGTCGTGTTCGTATCCGCCAGACCGGGGGTTGGCCCGCCGAACAGCGACCACGCGCCATCATCGGCGATCTGCGTCTTGAGCAAATCGATGGCGCTCTGCGGGATGGGTTCTCCGACATTGTGAAGCGCCAACATTGCGTAAGCGTGCGCGTACAGCGAATCGCCAAATCGGTTGGTGGTCTTGTCCTGCGCCGCCAACAATGCCTGTACCAGGTTCTTGCCGCCGAAGTTGCGCGGGTCCTGACCCGTCGCTACGGCAGCGAGCACGGTGCGGCTGAGTCCGGCGGCATCTTTCACTGCGCCTTGTTTCACCTGCGCCGCCAGGTAATCCAGCGGCGAATTCCCCGCCGAGGAGAGCCACGTGCTGCAATCCTGACCCACCGCTGTGGCGGCCAGCATCACCTCGGTTGTTGCGCCCAGGTCCGAGCCATCGGCGAAGCCATTCGTGAAACCGCCATCTGCCTGCTGGAAACCACGCAACCAGGTCAATGCCGCCTCGTTCTGCGGCCAGGTCGCCGCCGTCACTGGAGCTGCCCAGGCTAATACCAACCCAATTACCAACAACAATCCTAACTTCTTCATCATAACCTCCGCGTTTGTGTGATATGCTACCAACAAAAAACCCCTTGCCTCGCGGGCAAGGGGTTTCGCCAATGACGGCGCTTAACCTGATGGTAGTGTATCACACTCCGCAGGTCCACCCCTTGTCGCGAGGGTGTAGCTACATTGAACTGAGCAGGCGACCTGGCTTGTGGGTGGTCTGTCAAGACCCTGCCACTTACAGTTGCGCGTCAGCGCCGGACTCCACGCAAAATATGTGCCACCGGCTTCGCTCTTGGCCCGTCCCATCCGGGGGCGCGGGCACTCAGCTCAAAACTATTCGATTGGAAATATTGTACTGGGTTTGATGAGGGTGTCAAGCCCAGCCAGGCTTTTGCAGCCGGCTCACTCCTCTGACGAACCCATGCGTTCAGCCATCATCCGCAGTTGGATGAAACTGATTGGCTTGAGCAGGATGAGATCGGCCTCGCGGTCAAGCATGTCCGCCATCCCTGCATCAGCGGTGGCGACCAGGACGCGTGTTTTTTCTAATCGCTTGTCATCACGAATTTGGATCAAAAGTTGATTGCCATCCACGTGTGGAAGATTAAGGTCCAAAACAACCACGTCGGGGCAGACCTCGGTGAGTCGCTGCTGAGCAAGGTATCCATCGTAGATAATCTCAGTCTGAAAACCGCCCGCCTTGAGCGCCTCAGAGAAAATCGTCGCTAAATCCTCTTCGTCTTCGATAATCAGAGCAAATTTCTCGTTCATGCCATGCCTCCTGGCCTTTGTTGATTCGTGTTATCTTTCAGTGGAATCAGCGGAAGTTTGACCGTGAATGTACTGCCAAATCCCACCTCACTGATAACACTTACGCTTCCACCCATAAGTGTAGCCAATTGTTTCACAATGGAAAGTCCCAATCCAAATCCGGTATGCTCTCGCGTCGCCGAACTGTCGCCTTGCCGGAAAGGTTCGAAAAGCGCTGCCTGAATTTCTGGTGCCATGCCAGGCCCGGTGTCGGCAACGTCGATGGCCCAGTATTCTTCATCAAGACGATAAAAGTGGATGTTGATGCCGCCTTTTTGGGTAAATTTCAACGCGTTATTGATCAGGTTGATCAGAATTTGGTGCAGTCGCTTGCGGTCGCCCGACAAAGTAGCGGGAACTGCAGGAGAGATATGGACCTTGAGAAACAGCTTTTTCGATTCCACCAACACGCGCATGGTGGATTCCATATCATCGACCAGATCTTTTAGGGTGAAAGGCTCAAAGGTCAGAGAGAGCTGGCCCGCTTCCATGCGCGCCTGATCCAGCAAGTCATTTACGAGGGTTAACAGCCGTTGATCGTTGGCCAAAATGCGTTGCAGTGCGCCGCGCTGTTTTTGCGAAAGCGGCCCATAGACCTCCGCCTGGAGCATTTCCGTAAATCCCTGGATGGCGCTGAGGGGCGTGCGCAGTTCGTGCGAGACGATGGAGAGAAAGCGCGACTTGAGCCGGTCGAGTTCCTGGAGTTTTTCGTAGGCGATGACCAGTTGCTCATTGGCTTGCTGCAATTCATACGTGCGCTCGCGCACGCGGTCTTCCAGTCCGATGTTGAAGGCACGTAGTTCAGCGAGGGCACTTTCCAGGCTGCGGGCGGAGAGCCAGGCGACGAAGGCGACGGTGAAGAAGCCAAGGTAAGTAGGAATCGGCGGTGCGCCCTGAACATAATCTGGTAAACTTAACATAGCTACGATTGTAATCACCAAACTGCTCGCACCTGCAGCTATGAAACTGGCCCAGGGACGGAGGATAACGCTGGACATCAGAATAGGGATAGTGAAGAGGAAAAGGGTGCGTCCTTCAACGACTTGGCGAGGTTCATCCGAAAGAGCAAAGGCACCAGTTAATAACAATACAAACAGCCAGCCAGCCAGCCAACCAGACCAATAGCGATTGACAAGGAAAATTAGAATCAAACTTACAGACATAGCCGATATATTCAGAGCAAGGCGACTGAAATCGTCAGCCGAGACAAACCCGAGGAAATGAGCTACAATGACAGCAATCAGGGCAATAAATGATAAGGAACCTGTTCCAAACAATAATATATTAAGAAGCCTGCGACGTCTAGTGTCCTCAGGATCTGTGGATGAGACTTCCAATAGTCGAGCTATCATTTGAATTCTAAAAACTATTTATCAAAGTGAGCGCACTCAAAACTGCTGACTTGACTACTAATTCAGGACAATATAAACACTTGCCAATCCATAGAGGTGGGTATGGCGGGTCTATGTGTTGCATCAACCACTCTTGGCCTCGTTGAAGCACATCTGTCTGAACTTGACCATTGTGATGCCGTTTCCAAATCGCTAGCGCCTGTAAACAATAGGCGGTCTCTTCGGCTGTGGCTGAGTAATATCCCCATGAACCATCAGTATTTTGAGCTGATAAAATCCACTCAATAGCACTGCTTGCCATTTGATCATCGTACCCCATACAGGCGATTGCCCCATGAGATGTTGCGTAGTACGGAGAAGTATGCCATTTGTCGACCCAAAAAGTATTATTGGTTCTCGACTCACTTAAAAAGCGTAATAGTTTTTTTATTGTCGGGTGTGTTTTCTCGAAGCCTGCTTGCTGTAAAGCACCCAGAACATGACTGTTGGCGCTAATAGACGGATTCGATTCGATATCAAAGCAGCGAAAATAATAGGATTTCTCATAAGACAAAACTGCATCTATGTCCACAGAACGACCGTAATAGTTTAATATATCATATACTATACTTGTTTCATCGCCCCCTTTAGGGCCGTAGTTTTTTGTAAAACCAGTTCCCATACCAGGAGTCCAACTCCATGACAGATGGTCGAGATGGGACTGACAGAAATCCAGTATATTTTGGTTCAATGAATTTATCGCAAATTTCAAGTTCCACAACACCCATCCCACTTCAAAAACATCGATTGGGGACACATTGGGCGCTGTACCATTAGCCGCTACTGAACGTAAATAAGCAAGCGCGTTTGGGTCCCGTCTGCGCACGTATAAAACAAAGTAAGCAGTCGCTGAAGGGCTGTAGCTGACAGAGCCATTCTGCTCTTGTAGATGCTCTATATTCAATAAGTCTTTGCCATCACTACCTGCCATCTCAATCGAAAACGCCATCGTTAGCAGACGATTGATCATTCCATTGGGCAACATCGCTAATTTCGCCGAGCGGAGTGGCGCTAAAGACTTCAGTATGTCAACTTCTTCGCGATGTAGCGCTCCTAGTGTCCTCGCTTCTTGGAACAATGTAGGGACAATAAGCTCGAAGCCAATTGTTTCCCCTGACGGATCTTCAGGTAACCGAGATGTCATAATTCCCAAAGCTACTTCTGCCCGGTGTAAGCGATCACGATCGCTTGGACGTGCGCGTCTCGCCAGTGCATTGATCGCCGCTAGAGTGCAAATGACACGGTCATGATAATAGCAGGGTTGTTCTGCACCCCAAGATCCATCTGGAAGTTGATGCTCGCGTAGCCAATCGAGCGCTAATTCGCCAATCGGTTCGCCGATTTCCGCCAGCCGTGCGATCCATGCTGTATCGTAGGCCGTCGTCATCATAGTTCCGGGACCGGCTTCTTCAAGCAATTTGATCCATGCTGCGTGTAAATCCATTAATAGAGATTCCCTGCCTGCGCGTGAATAGGTTAGCCAGAATGATACTGTTCCGGTTCAGTTCTATGCGATGAACTGTCTTTGGCCTTGTCATAGATCATATAGGCTGAAGTGGCGCTGAACTCTCTCGGATAGCGTAGAAAGCTGTCGCCGAGCACCGTCACGCCATTTTCATCTGTCACCTCTGGATGTGCGGTCAAGAACGCTTCCATCGAGAATGCAGCATAGCAGCTTGACCGCTTTAGGGCAAGCGGAGTATATGCACCCTGACGGGTGATCTCGCTCTGATAACGGCTTGTCATATCCAGGTCCACACCAGGAGAGGGAGATAAAACAATTTTCTCACCGATAAATGGTTCTGTTCGCAATACAACCTCAGGATATTGATATTCAACGTGCTGGGAAAGCTGCGTGCCATCATAGATTTTCGAGTAGAAAGAATAAGGGAGAAAACCAGTGGCTACATCGTGATCCTGGACAACCTGATCGTGAATGCGCCGTACCTGTTGGATAAACGCTAACGTGGCTTGATAATCACTTTCTTTATCTCCAGGAAAGCCAAGCATAAAGCCAATCATCGGCGTGAGCTGATTCTCAAAGCAAGACCTGAGCACATCCTTAGCCTGGTGGATATATTTCTCTGCTGCGGCCTCGGAACGGACTTTGTTCATGCGAACCAACGTGGAAGGGCTGGCCGACTCGACACCCAGAAAGATCATCTCTACACCGGCCTCGCGTAGCGTGGGAACGAGGCCAGGCGTCATGACATCCACCCGGCTCTCCACAGCATAGGTAAACCCGGGACGCTTTAAGGTCTGGCAGATTTTCTTCGTTCGCTGCTGGTTGATGCCGAAAATTGGATCGCAGATATAGACCGACCGGCCCGGTAATTCGGCGGTCAGTTGATCGATCTGTCGGGTGACCCACTCAGGCGAGAATTCAGCATAGGATCGCATACTATCTTCCAGGCAATAATTACACTTGAATGGACACCCCCGTGATGTCATCAGATCGATGGTCGGATACCACTCAAAGTTACGCAAGAGTCTGAAATTCAGATTAGGCAGTCGCCTTAAATCCATCGGTTCGGCAGGGCTTGCCTCTAGTTCACCTTGACGGTTAATCCACGCCAAATTGGGCGTCGAGGGAACAAGAAACGATTGGCCCTGGTCGAGACTCCGGCTAATCTGCAATACCGCAGCCTCACCATCGCCACGCACAATCGCAGTGATAAAGGGGTAGCGTTTGAGCAATGTTCGATAGTTGCTAGACGGGAAGTATCCTCCAAAGACGATAGGAATCTGAGCGAGGGCCGCGTGAATTTCTTGGGCCAATATAATACCGCTTCCCGAGTTGGAAATTTGTGAGATGCCGATCCAGGCAATCTCTTCAGCCTGATCGCAAAGGTGCGCGGCGACACGCTGACAGACGATCTTTTCTGCCTCTCGCGTTAAGCCAAACCCGAAATCCATCTGCACGTCGATAAGTTCAACCGGCACGTTGTGCATTGCCAGATATGAACCCAATGCCAGGATACCCAATGGTGGCGCCAGCGGTGTGGTGAAGCGGGCAACGTTGGCGTTGCCAGCAAAATCGTTTGGGGACGAAATCAAGACTGCTTTCTTCATGGTTATTCTCCAGTCTCATCAATTATATCTGGCAATGTCACCGGGGGAAGCGGGATCCAGAAATTTCCACTCCGATCACGTCGCCCAACCCCCAGGACATGATGTCGATTCACGGCATAAAATTGCGCCAGCGCTCTCCAATCATCTTGTCCAACCATCGTGTAGTCTTCTTCACCCAATCGTCTTGTGTACAGATGGTCATACAGAATCACACGCAATGTGTGGGCATCCAGGTAGGGCGAAGGGCTGACGGTAAAATAGAGATCTTCGTTTCCTGTAGCGATGAGTGGCATATCGAAAGCGGTTGGGCGATCAAAACCGATGAAAAAGTCGACCGGGTCGACGTACTCACCGTAATAGGCTTCCACAATCTGTCGTCGATCCGGCGCATGTCCCTGTTCCTGGTAAAAACGGATGCCAATTTCAGCCACGGTTTCGGTAGCATCGTGAGCACAGACCCCCAGAAACAGACGGTGAGTCCGATGATGTGCAGTTCGGCGAGATAATTCCTCAAAAGCCGACAAAAGATGAACATAGGACGTGCCCTTGAAATAACGCTGCGCGTCGCCATATATAGAGACATGAACATCGTACGCATCGTAGAATTGAAGAAACGCCGGGTTCTCGGTAAACCACAGCAGTCCTGGAGCGACTAACTCTTTATACTCGTCGCCGCGATCCAAAAGATCTGGGCCAAAGACGGGTGTCAACAAGGTCTCAATACCATGATCAAAGAAAAGCTTGTACAACTCAATGTGGCGTTGTCCGCCAATCTCGAAGTATGCTCGAGCAAAGTCATCGACCACCAGTTCGGGATACTCCAGCAGGAACCACCGTCGCGTCCCGTTGATTGGGAACACGGCCACCTTCGGGCCGGCCTCCCGCACAATACGCGCGACCTCCTCAGTGGGCAAGTTCAAAAAGGTCTCAAGCTCCATCCTTACACTCCCGCCAAACGTCGAACTGGCGCGGCGCGCCACAAACGCACCACAAGCACGGCATAAAACATCAGGATCGTCGCCATAATTAAAGGGAAATAAATCGCCGGGTCAGTAGCCACATAGGGGCCAGGTAAAATAACATCCATGCCTTCAAAGGCAAGACTGCCTACCCGCCAAGGATCGAGTAAAGCGTAAGGCAAAAACGCAACGTGCAACCACGTTCTGGCAAATCGCTGCCGGGTGGTTCCCAGTAAATAAGGATAAAGCGCGATGCCTAAAGACAATTCCCACACCATGTCCAGCCAGATGAACGCCCCCACATACAGCGCAAACGCGAAATCAAGTCCTAACTGCGGTTCTTGATCACCGCGACGATTGATCAGGCGCAGCAGATGGCGTAAACACGTCACCCCCAACGGAATCAGGAGTAATACTTTAATCACCGTTGCCAGTCGCAGCGTATCGGGCGATACTCCTAACCAGTATACAACTGTTTGCCTGATCGAATGATTGTAGCCCAAAAATGCCTTTTCTGGACCGCGCCAGGGAAAATCCCGACTCAGCCGCCCCAGAAACGCGACGTAATCACTGTATTGTCCCCATCCATACGCCGGACCGACAACCAACATCGTTAGACCGGTGATGATAACGTAGACCGCCGCCGTCAGCGCCAGCAATTTGAGAAAAAAGCGCTTTCTTCCAAGCAAAAGAGGGACGGCAACGGCGAACGTCCAATGTGGTTTGATTTGCAGGATAACGGATAACCATAACAACGACCATCCCAGATGCTCCCGCAAAACAGCTTCGATCAACAGGGTAGCAAAGAGAGCAATAATGATGTAAATATTGAGATAGCCCAGGTCTGTCCAAAATGACGAGAAAACTAACCACACGGGAAGCGTCCAGGTCAGCATTTTGACCGCGCCCTCAAGATTGAGCCGCTTGAAGATGCGCCCCCAACTGAAGTACATAATTCCATAGGCGACAAAGTGCAACAGCGTATGCACCACAGTCACACTCACAGGCGACAACCAGAGAAAAGGCACAAAAGCCAACGCGAATGAAGGTGCATAAGGATAATGATCTTCAAGCCTTTCCAGCGATCCCTGCAAATAAAGGTCTTGTTTGGCGGACAAGTGTTTAGCCGCATTCAGATAAATCTGTAAGTCAGCCGGCACGACCGGACCTTCTACATCCACCCACCCCGGCACTCCCCCCATAACCCCTGCCTCGGGGAACAGCATCACCGCCAAAACCACACCCTGCACCGCCAGCCGCAACACCGTATACACCGCCGTCGCCGTCAACAGCACGCGGTACGTCTTGGAGCTTTGCCAGACTTGCTTGATCTCGGCTTTCATACTTACGCGAGCAAAAACAGATAACTATAGTCAATGGCGCCGATCACCAGCGTCATAAACAAGGCCAGCCAGACAGCATTGATCAGCGCAGTTTTCAACGGCTTATCTTTCTGCCGGCGGAACCCGCCCATCAGCAAGACCCCGATAAGACCCAACGCCAAACCATGCAGGACGATGCCGATCCAGGGAGAGCCATCCGCAGCGACGCCCTGCGCCAACGCAAGGCTCACACCTGCCAACCCACCGAACAGCGCGTCGGTCTTCCAACCGCTCCAACGGCTTTCCGCGCTCAGATAGACAGCAAACAGCACCTGCAATCCACCAAAGGCCACGACGTTCACCAATGTAACCGACCATGGTTCATGATACCCGCTGATGAGCGGTTCGGTAAAGCGGATGAGCAACGATCCCACCACAGCGCCGATCACACTACACACAATCGCATCGCGGCGGCGACCTTTGGCCCACAACCACACCGCCGCCACAAACAAGACTAACACCGGCGCGTTCTGTATGAATTCCCAGAAAATCGCGTTGATGAAAACCATCTCACTCCCCGCGCAAAACGTTGACGATAGACACCCGCGCCGCCCGCCTCCCCGGCAGATAGCTCCCCGCGATACTGACGCCAATCATCAACAGGGGTAATGCCAGTGCGTAAAGCACGTTCAACGGCACCTCCAGCGCACCAAATCCATACGATTTTGCCATTATCGCCAACGCACTTTTCGTCAACACCCACCCCAATGGCAATCCCAACACAGCCGCCAAAAGTCCCAAAAATCCAGCCGTGGTATTCACCATCGTGATGACTTGCGAGGGGATAAAACCGAGTGTCTTGAGTACCCCAATGACGCGCAACTTCTCCTGTACCGCCAACAACGAGGTGTTAAACACACTAACCAAAGCTATACCAATTAGAATACCGGATAATGCAAAAAGTGCAAGTTGCAGGTAAACGACCACCCCTGGAATGGCTTGCCCGGCCAGGGTCAGGTTCAAATCGGATTCGGGACGCGGCTCGAGATAACGTTTGAGCAGGGCTGTGTCCGCGTTTGGCACAAGTTTCAGGTAGTAGATCGCCGGCCTTTCGTCTGGCAACAGCCGCGCCAGCGTGGAGAAGTTCGCCATCGCCATCTGCCCGGCGTTGACCGGCTCGGTGTAAGCTCCGACGATGCGCCAGGTAACGGGCCGGTGATGCCACCCACCCAAGACGACCGTCAGCTCGTCCCCCACGCTCAACCCCAACCAGTCCAACAGCCCTTGCCCGGCCATCACCTCGACAGTGCCGGGACGTATCGCCCGCCCCGCCAGGATTTTGAATGGGAAGTCCGTCACATCCCCGTCCACAGCCCGCACCTGGAACGTTTCGCCCGTCAACGTCTCCACGTCCACGCGGTGCTCACCGTAGAACGCCTCTACGCCGGGCGCGCGTTCCAGGAGATACTGCACGCGGCTGTCGCCGGTCGCCCCGCGCGTGACGATTGCGTCATAAGGGATACCCAGCAGGGGCGGATTCGCTTTGTAGGTTTCGAGCGTCTCGTTCAACGTCAGGGCGAAGACGATGCCGATGACGCCGAGCAGCAGATTCAGGCCCGTGCTCAACGAGCGGAACGGCCTGGCGAACACGTCGCTCAATCCCAAAACAAAGGGGATCGGGAAACCCAGGCGCGCCGCCAGCCGGGGCAGCCAGGCCTCCTTTTTGGCGGGCGCTTCAGCGCCGGTCGCAATCGCTTTGACGATGTTGGCTTTGGCTGCGCGCTGCGCCGAACGCCACGTCGCCAGGACGATGACCGCCGGCACACTGACCAGAACCGCCACGACGATCCAGGGATTCAGCGGCGGCTGGAACGTCGTGCTCAACGATGACGCGATGTTCTTCAGCGGCAAGGGAGAGAGCAGAAGGCCCAGAAGCAGCCCCAGCGGACACCCGATCCAGCCCAGCACCAGGTATTGCCCGGTGTAGAGCCACAGTATTTGCGCCTGGGTAAAGCCCACCGCCTTGAGGATGCCCACCTGCCGGAACTGCGACAACACAAAGGCGCTGATGCTGCTGACAATAACCAACACCGTCGCCAGAATGGCAAACAGGCTAAATGCGCCCAAGATGATGAAATTCAGCCGCGCGCCGAAATTCGCCGAACGTTTGACGTCCCGCCAGTCCGTGTGGATGCGCACGGCATCCGTCTGCAGCAGCGCCTCGATCCGCGCCAGGGTTTCGTCCACGGCCTCCGGGTTCGCCAGCCGCACGCCCAACGACCACTCCCAGATCGCTTCGTCGGGATATAACTCCTGGAAGAGGCTCTCGCCGACGTAGAGATAGGGTGGCTGCGTGTTGCGGTAGGTATCCCACGTGGGATTGTACGCCAGCCCGATGACCGGCAATGTCACTTTCTTGCCGTCCTGCCGGGTGACGCCCAAAGTTTCTCCAACGCCCAGGCCGTACAAATCAGATAAGTCGCGGCTCGCCAACACCTCAGTCTGATTGGACAGCAGATACCGTCCTTCTTGCACCAGCAACCGATTCACTTGCGGCTGCTGGAACGGCGTGCGCCTGATACTGACCAAAACCCGCGTGTCGTCAATCTGCACGCGGCTCGTGACGCTGTATTGGATGCCGGTGCTCTCCGTCACTTCCGGCAGCAGTTCGATGCGCTCCACGTCGCGGCGTCTGACTTTGGCGCGGTCGAAGTACAACCACAGGTGCGCGCCGTTCAACTCGGCGAAGGAGCGGTCATAGGGTTGGCTGAGGTTGAGCAGTGTCGCCAGCGCGAGCGTCAGCAGCATCGTCGCCGAGACGATCGTGATCAGCGTCAGCAGGGAGATAAACGGCCTCCCTGCGACATCCGCCTTGATCTTCTGCCACACTGCTAACATCTGCTACGTCCCCGTCAACGCGGCCAGAGATTGTGCGATCTGCTGCGCATCGCGGCCCGGCATGGCCTCGACCAGACGTCCATCGCGGATGAAGATGACCTGTTTGGCTTGCGCGGCGGCGGCGGCATCGTGCGTTACCATCAGGATTGTCTGGCCCTGCGCGTTGAATTCCTGCAAAATACGCAACACGTCCTGCCCGCTGACGCTGTCCAGGTTGCCGGTCGGCTCGTCGGCCAGCAACAACGTAGGCTGGTTGATCAGCGCCCGCGCGATGGCGACGCGCTGCTGTTGTCCGCCCGACAATTCCCATGGGTGCTTGCTCGCCTGATCCAGGATGCCCAGGCGCTCCAACAAAGCGTCGGCCCGGCGGCGCACCGCCTTGCGATCCCGCCCACCCTGCAACAGCGCCGGCAATTCGACGTTCGCCTGAATCGTCAGGTTGTCGATCAAGTTGAAGAACTGGAAGATGAAGCCGATGTGCGCGCGGCGGAATTTCGCCAGCGCCGTCTCGTCCAGCGCGCTGAGGACAACGCCCTTGACCTCGACCCGCCCGGCGGTGGGGCGATCCAGGCCGCCCATCAGGTGCAGCAACGTCGATTTGCCGCTGCCCGACGGCCCCATCACCGCCACAAAATCCCCGTCGGCGATGTCCAGCGAAACGCCCCGCAGCGCCGCAAACGTGACGGCGCCGGTTTTGTAGACTTTCTCCACGTCTACAATTTTGACCAGTGGGATCATGCCAGTGTGTAACACGTCCGGGTAAAATACGTTTTGAGGCCGGTGATGCGCGCGAACCGTTCCAGCGCCCCGCCTGCCGACGTCTGTATCAGCGCGCGCTTGCACCCCCAGGCATCCCCATCGGCGTAAGCGTGCGCGATCAACCCACTGAGCACTTTCAGGCCACGCAACGACGCGACGATCCCCACACTGCCGAAAATCGCCAATTCCTCGTGGCAAATCAGCGTGCAGACGCCCAACGGCTCCCCATCGAACGTCGCCACGTAGTGGAACATTCCCGGCAAACCGATCGAGGGTGACAGCACCTCCGCCATCGGCGCGGCATATTCCTCTGGCAGCCCGAAGGCCTTCAGGAAGACCTCAGCAAACGTCATAGTTTCGCTTTTGTCGATGCTGTGAACTTCTACCCTGGCGGACGGCGTTGACCGCACTAAATCCTCCCCGCGCTCCAAGAGCATCCATGCTTCGCGCTCTTTCTGGCGGACGAAGCCCTGTGCCTCCAACAAATCCGGCAGATCCTCCAGCGTGCAGGCCGGGGAAACAAAGACCGTCGGCGGCAGCTCCCTGGACGTGAAATGCTCCACCACCTCGGCGATCAAAGCCGGGGCCGTCGTGTGCGTGTCCCGTAACAGACAAGCGTGATTGACGTCCGGTGTGGGGAACATCTGACTGCTGGTGATAATCATATCATCCCGCAAGATCAACTCAAGCCCCGGCGTCACCGCGACCATCGGCTGCATCGCCGCGTAATTCTGCCGCTCGAGAGCGGCCATCGCTTCCACTGTCACTTTCGTCATGCCACGCCTCCTCATCTACAAAATTGGCGAAGATTCGCGTGATTCGCGGTTATCGATTTCTTGCTTGCGCCGGAAGGGATAGCGCAGGAAGATGAAGAAGGCGACCAACATCGACAACCCGCCCACCAGGCCAATCAGCCGCACACCAAGCGGGCCGTGCGGATCGCTGCGACTGCGTCCCAATAACAGCAGCAACGGCAAGAGCGCCGCGATCACACCGTTGGCGACCTGATCCAGCAAGCCCCACGTGGCGTAGTACAGTCCCTCGCGCCGCTGTCCCGTCAACGCGGCATCGTGATCGGCGATTTCTGCGCCAAAGGCCATCGGCAGCATCGTCACGCCCGACAGCGCCATCGATTGCAGCGTCACCCACACGAGACCCTGCGTCATCAACGGGAGCGGCAGCCAGTCCCCGATCAGCATCAGCCCTGGCATGACCAGCGCCGAGGCGAACAGCGAACCGGCGAACACTGCCCACTTCCCCACGCGCCCCGCCAGCCACGTGACCAACGGATAACACACCAGCGAACCGGCAATCGCGGGGACGTAGAACCACAGCGTATCCCCCGGCGTCAGCAGACAAATCTCGGTGACGATGTAGGGAATCGCCGACTGCACCAACGTCGTCAATCCCCAATAGAAAGCACCGGCCGCCGTCATCACGACGAAGGCGCGATTCTGCAACATTGAGGCAACCACCGCGCGCAGGTTACGACGCGGCAACGCGCCTTCCGCTGATGTCGCCCACCGTTCTGGCCGCTCGCGCAGCACCAGGAAGGGCAGGTAAAACATCGGCAACGCCAGCAGTGCGTAAAGCAGCGCGTTGACGGCGTACCCGAACCGTTCGATCAGCATCCCCGCCGCCGCGCTCACGATCATCCCCACCAGCAGAAAACTCGACGCCCAGGCGGACATCCGCACGCGATGCTGATCTGTCAACGCGAGTTCGGGCAGCAGCGCCGTATACGGGATCTGATTCACCGTGTACGCCAGGTTATACAGCACCAGCATCACGCCCAGGTACACCAGATTCCACATCGATTCCGTCCGCAGCGGCGGCGTCCACAGCAGCACGAAGAACGCCAGCAGCGGCGCGCCGGAGACGAACATCAGCGGCAAGCGGCGTCCCCAGCGGCTGCGCAGATTGTCCGAGAACTGCCCAATAAACGGCGCCATCCCGGCGTTGAGCGCGCGCGTCCCAAAGATGACCACGCTGTACCACGCCGCCGGCGCGAGGTCGGCGCCTTCCGGCGGTAAATAGAAGTACAACAGCCACCCGCTGAGGATAGCCCAAACCATCGAACTGCCGAGTGTGATCAGCGCATACGCCAGGTCTGTTTTCAGGGGTGGACGCGGCGCATCTGCGGTGGAAATCGTTTGTGTTGTCGTTTTGTGCTCCATTGTAAACCACCGGCTACCTGTCAACCAACCTAATTATAACCCTAACTTAACATTTTTGAAGGAGCCACCGGTGCTGGCGCACACCATGCAGCACGAAAATAGGAATTTCCGTGTGTTTCGTGTATTCCGTGGTTTATTTTCGAAGGAGCTTCATGGGGACTCCACATTAACGAAAACGTAAATGTGTGCGCCGGATCATAATCCGGCGCTTCAGGAACGGCGGATTGTGATCCGCCTTAAGCGTCGAAATAGAACTATTTCTAGCAGTCTGTCGGAGAGAAATTCCATAAGTGTGTACACCGAACCCAATTCGTGCTAAAATGCGCAGTATGACTAG
>JAKJAB010000270.1 GCA_022707725.1 Chloroflexota bacterium
TGCTTCCGCCGAAAGCAGCGGCACCAGGTCCGACCCGGCGACCCGCTCGCGCAATTTTGTGCCGCGCATCCTGGCTGCCCACAACACGCCGATCCCGTCGGGAATACAAAGGGCGGCCCTTTGTAGGGTCGCCCTAAAGTCTGGATCGCGGCGCGCCTTCATCAAGAACTCCGGGTTGACGGTGGCGATTTGATGGACACCGCCCGTATCAATCCACTGCGCAATGAGGGCGAGCGTTTCCGCCATCGTCACGTCGTGGATCGGTGCGCCCATTAAGGTGCAGGCTATATCAGGTTCAACGCCCAATCGCCGACCAACCAATAGCGGAAATCCTTGCCGTTGGATGTTTCGATGCTGCCGATGACGCCATACACCAGCGCGATGAGTGGGAAGATCAGCAAGACCGGCGTGAGCAACAGTGCAATGGGGATGAGCAGGATGCCCACCAGGATCGCGCTGAGCGCTCCAACGACCGCCCACATAATGCCGATCAGCACGCCGCCGCCCGCCCAGAGAAGCAACTGCATCAAGAATGACTGCATCGCCTGGTACGCCACGTAACGCGAGCGCTCTTTGTAGATCAGGTAAATCAGCAACGCCGCCCCGACGCCCAGGAAGCCGGTGACAAGGTTGAGCAGAACGCTCAAGTGCGCCAACATCGCCCAGGTGCGCTCGTCGGCCGGCGAAAGCGGCTGCGGCGCGGTGTGCATTGGGGCAGGATTCACCCCGTTCGACTCCGCCACTTCCGGTGTTACATTGTAGAATTCTTTCTCGGTATTCATTGTTCCTCCCTTTTTTATCATCTGTCCCTGTAACTATTCTTGAGGTGGGACGCACTTAGCTGAACCCAAAACGGCAATTTTTGCGCTTCCTACTGTCATTGCAGGCGTAAAAGCGCGCCTCACCTGAATAGTTACCTGTCCCTTACCCTTACGCAGGGTTTCTATGTTTTATACGCACACTGGGGAGGAAGGTTGCACTATAAGGGTTACTCTTCTTCGAACTTTTCCACCTGGTAGATCGAGACCTCAAGATCGGGCCAGCGCCAGGCATTGGGCGGCAAGCCGGCCTTGTAGCACAGGTTGCCGAGGAATTCTTCCGGCGACGGCAATTGCTCCCACACCTGCGGTAAGAACGTCGCCCGATTCCAGCCGCGCTCGATGAGCACGCCATCGACGTTGGGGCGCAGCTTGCGCAGGAGGTCATCCGGCCCATCGAAGTCCAATGGTTGCGGCGCGGTCAGCACCGAGACTTCGACCGTGAGGTTGGGCAGCTCGCTGGCCTCGACCGGCAGAAAGCGCGGATCGCGGAGGGCAGCGGCGACGGCATTCTCGCGCACGTCCTCGACGAGGGGGCGGCGCGCCTCCAGTGAGCCGATGCAGCCGCGCAGGTCGCCGCGCCGCGTGCGCAGGGTGACGAATGCTGCGCCGGGTGCGGTGAGTCGAGGCGGCAGGTCGGGCAAAGCGGTTGACGGTTTGGCGCCCACGGCTTCCGCAATCGTCACGCGGGCCAGCGCGAGCAGGTAGTGGCCCTCCTCTTGTGTCAAAGGGGCGGCGGTCATCGCGCGACCTCCTCATAACCGACGGAGGCATACCCAACCACGCGCCGGGTGTCGCCGGTGACGTCGCCGGAGGTGCGGTAGTCCAGCAGGTGCGGCTGCCAGCCGTGCTGCTCCGCCAGCCACATCAGCGCGAGCGCCGGCGCTTGCCCGCAGGCTTCACCGCGCGCCGCTTCGCGCTGATCGCCGTTGAGCACCGCATCCAGGAATTGGTGATCGAGCGTGTGCGCCGTCCGGTTGTCGTGGAAGTGGCTCAGGTCTGAACTGACGATGATGACGTCGTCTGGTTCGAGGAATTGATCGAGCCTCCGGCCTACGACGAGTGGGTCTACATCACCGAAGAGCAGCGGCACAACAGGGACGTCTGGGAACGTGACGCGCAGGAAGGGAAACTGGACTTCGAGGCTGTGCTCCTGCGCGTGCGCGACGTTGAACGCGGCAAAGGGCGCGCCGGCGTCGATCAGCGCGTGGATTCTCTCGCCGTCCAGCGGGTGCGCGCCGAGCGGGGTATCGAAGGCGGCGTAGTCCGCTAACGCTACGCCCGCAAACCACACGCGATGGGATGGCCCCATCACATAGATGCGCTTAGGGGGGGTAGCGCGGTTGAGCAGCGCCTTATAGGCGAAAGCGGCGACCGGCCCGGAGTAAACGTAGCCGGCGTGCGGCGCAATCGCGGCGCGTATGTGGGGCAACGCCGGTGGGTTGGCTTGATCCAGATAGTCGGTGATGGCCTTTTGCAGCACGTTTGGAATATCCGGGTAAAACATCCCGGCGACGGCGGCGGATCTTATCGTTTCAGTCATGGCAATTCTCCTTAACTCCAGATACCAGGAATCCGCGTGTTACACGTGGGACACACGCCCGGCGGTCTCCAATGCTCGCGGGTATTGTATCCATAACGTTGCACTAACACTGTATCGCAGGCCGGGCAGAAGGTGCCTTCGTGCTTGGGATCAAGCACGTTGCCCAGGTAGATATAGCGCAGTCCGGCGGCTTTGCCAATGGCATAAGCTCGTTCGAGTGTGGCGTTAGGGGTGCGGGAGCGGTTGAGCATCTGATAATCGGGATGGAACGCACTCAGATGCCAGGGTATCTCCGGGTTCACCTTCGCCAACCACGTGGCCACCGCCCGCAGTTCCTCGTCCGAATCGTTGAGGCCGGGGATCACCAGCGTCGTCACCTCGATCCAGATGTCGGTCTCACGGGCAATGGCGGCGATGTTGCGTTTGACCGGTTCGAGCCGCGCGCCCGCATGCTGCTCGTACAGTTCGTTGGTGAAGCCCTTGAGGTCGACGTTGATGGCATCGAGGTACGGTGCGATGCGTTCGAGCGTTTCGGGTGACATAAATCCGTTGGAAACGTAGACGTTTTTGAGGCCGCGTTCGTGGGCCAGCCGGGCCGTATCGTAGGTGTACTCGAAGAAGACGGTCGGCTCGTTGTAGGTGTAGGCGATGGTTTCGCTGTGACTTTGCAACGCGGCTTCGACCACAGCTTCCGGCGGTAAGACTTCACCCACCGTATTGCGCCGCGTATCCACCTGGCGCACCTGGGAGATCTGCCAGTTCTGGCACCACGCGCAGCGCATATTACACCCATACGTGCCGATAGAGAACGCGCGACTGCCGGGGAGAAAGTGGAACAGGGGTTTTTTCTCGATCGGATCGACGTGGGCGGCGACGGCGCTGCCGTAAACGGCGAGGTGAATTTTGCCATCGCGGTTGACGCGGACGCCACACTTGCCCCACTCTCCGGGGTGCAGCGTGCAATAATGCTCGCAGACGCGGCACTGCACGGCCTGATCTTTCAATGGGCGAACCAGTTCAGCTTCTTTCAACATATCGATACTCCTACCAATATAGCGCTACTTGATCGCTTAAGGCGGATCACAATCCGTCGTCATCGGAGCGGTACTGTGATAGTCAGTTTGGTGTTGGTCGGGTAGTCCTGGTGATGGTTGATATGGTCGCTAGAACGCGGTGATCAACGCTACGATCAGGATGATGAGCAGAACGACGCCCGCGACAGACAGGACAATCGTCAGCGTTTTCTTCTCCTGCGCTCTTTGTTCGATCAGGCGCAGCCGCAATGCCTCGCGCATTGCGCGCTCTTCGGCCAACATGCGGTCCATACGCGCTTGTGAAGCCGCCGTTTCGGCGGCCTTGATCTGCCCGGCCTCATCCATCTGCTCGTTGAGCCGCCCGGCCACGCCCAGGTTGTCGCGCCGGATGATCCACTCCAGAATGTCCAGGGCTGCGTCGCACTGGGTACAGTGCTCATCATCGATCCAATTGACGGTATCGCAGTGCGGACAACGCCGTGTGAGGGCGACGCCGCACTTGCGACAAAAGCCGGCATCTTGCTCGTTGAGCGTTTCGCAATAGGGACATACGTGGCCCGGGTTATCGTTCGTCATCCTGCAATCAGCCCCTTTCGGTTTGGGTCACAAAAGCCCCGGCAAGATACCGGGGCTACACTGGGCGTCTCTGTCCTTGCGCTTGCCACATCGCCAGGGACAATGGGTCAACCGAGGCATAGGCGATTACACGCTGTCCGGTTGTACCTCAGCCTCGACATCGATCACAGTCTCATCCGCCGTCGCAATGACTTCTTCTGTTGTCGCCTCCACTACGATCGCTTCAGGTATAGCTTCGTCCAGCGTTGGCACCGGTTTGGCCTGTTTTACGCTGAAGGCAATGCGCCGTTCGCTCGGCTGCAAGGAGATGATTTTCACTGTGTAGTGTTCGCCCACCTTGACCACATCTTGCGGACGCGCAACCTGGTGGTCGGCCAATTCTGAGATGTGAATCAATCCCTCGATTTCCGGTTTTTCGACCAAAGCAGCAAACGCGCCAAACGTCGTCAGATTGACGATGCTGACTTCCACCAAATCGCCTTCCCTGTAAGCATTGTCGAGACTTTCCCAGGGATCGGCGACCAGCCGTTTGAGACTCAGGCCCAGGCGTTCTTGTTCCAGATCGATGTCTAAGATGTAGACATCCAATTCCTGGCCGACCTGCACGATCTCCTGTGGGCGGGTCACGCGCCGCCAGGAGAGTTCGGAAATGTGCAGCAAGCCATCCACGCCATTGACATTGACGAACGCCCCGAAGGGCACCACATTGTTAATAACGCCGCGCGCTACCGATCCGACCTTGAGCTTTTCCAGGATGCGGCGCTTGACGGCCTTGCTATCGGTCGCGCGCCGCTCGGAGAGGATCAACCGGTTGCGCTCCGGGGTAACCTCGATGACGCATAAGGTCAGGGTCTGGCCGAGCAACGCCTGCCACCGCTGTTCCGATTCGTCGGCGCTTTGATGGGAGCGCCAGGTCGACAACAACTGCGAACCGGGCACAAATCCGCGCAGCCGTCCTAGACGTACGATCACACCGCCTTTGTTGATGTCGATCACCGGTAGGGGGATCGGTTCCTCGCTCCGCAGCAGTTTCCGCGCGCGATCCCAATCACTCTGCTGCGCCGCCCGCGCCAACGATACCAGCATTGTGTCATCATCTTCGCTCTTTTCGATGACGTAGACACTCACCCCCTGACCCGGCTTTAGGGCACAGAGGTCGTTGGGCATCATCCTTTCTACTTCGCGGGGATGAACGATGGCGTCACACTTGCCCCC
>JAKJAB010000271.1 GCA_022707725.1 Chloroflexota bacterium
GCATCAGTTCTTTTTTGTGCTTCTCTATCAGTTCATCGACGGTTTGAAGCTCTTGGCGTTTGGGCAGTAACACACTTTCACGTTGCGCCCGCGTAGTATGTAGGGCTTCCTCTAGCGCGCCCTCATCCAGAAACAGCGTGGTAACCCAACCCCAGACAGCATCATCGACATGCTTAACCCGAAAAGTGCGATAGCAATCCGGTTGCCATTGAACGTCGCTCTCCGGCGCGTGGGTATAGTAAGCGTAGGCGTTTCGGCGTCCTTTGCGAGGCTTTACCAGGATACCAACGAAGGCATAGCCGCAATGCGGACAGGATACTCGCCCACTCAGTAGATATTCGTTCTCAGTGCGTGGCGTTCTGCGGCTTGTATTCTCCTTTCGACGAAGTTGCGCCGCTTCAAACAGTTCTTCAGATATAAGCGGCGTTACTTCTACCGTGATTGCATCTTCACCGTGTCCCCATACCCATTCGCCAGCATATACGTGATTTTTTAGCATGGCTTGCACACTGGCAGGATTCCAGGTATTGCCTCCGCTAGGTGACAATATCCCCAATTGCTCTAGTTCCCGCGCAATTTGCCGCGTGGAAAGCGGATCAACACGGCGCGTGTACCACTCAAACACTTGACGCACTACAGGCGCTTTTTCATCCGAGGGAACAAGCGTTTTGAGGCCGTCTAGTTCTCCCACAGTATACCCGAAAGCAGGCTTGGAAAGAAGGACGTTGCCCGCTCTTATGCTGCGCTGTTTGCCGCGCATCATCCGCTGCGCGATCTTTTCGCGCTCATACTCTGCCAGCATTGCACGCAGATTCTTGTTCAAGCGTCCTTCGGGCGTGTCTGGAAAATCATACAGCGCATATTCAATTACGACCCCGCTGCGCCGCAGTTCTTGCTCAACAATCAGTTGCTTGGCAAGATCGCGGGAAAGCCGGTCAAGTTCGCGCGCTATCAGCACATCGAAAGCGCCGCTGCGCGCCAGTTCCAAAGCCTTCGCGAGTTGCGGAAGGTCAAACGTCGCCCCACTTGCGCCCCGGTCGTCCTCTGCCAGTTCTGCTATCACAGTATAGCCTTCCTTGGTAGCATACTCGCGGCACAGGTCGATCTGTGCTTTCAAGTTTTCGCCGCCAGTCCTGGCCTTGTCATCGCCGCTTACCCTTCCATAGAGGATTGCTCTTTTGGTCATTTTGTCATCTCCTATATCGGAGCGGCAGCTTTCGCTTCTTGAAAACCGCCGCCCCTCTTAGCCTCAAAGGGTCGTGTAAATCGTCCCTCGACAACGGCCTTGTCGTCGTAGAAGACCACGCTGTACAAGATCAACCAGATCCAGGCGCAGTGTCTCTGCTGTAACTTCTGGATAAACTTGTTGCAGGTCGCCATTGGTGATGTGTCCCCGCTGTTGCACTTCGGCGAGGGCTTGCTGCTGGCGTTGGTTAAGACTCTTCTGTGGTCGAATCCGCTCCGCCAGGATAGCCTCTTGTGCTGCTTGCCCATCGTCGCCGAGCACTTTTGCTTTCTCGGCTGGCGTGAGGTGCAATGCATCACAGATGTCCGCTAGAAGCGTGACGGCTGAGGCTTCGAGCATTGTCCAGGGTTCTGGCGTCATCTCCGCTTCGAGTCCTTCACGGAAGCGACGTAGGCGGTTCACCATAGCCTGCTGGTACTGCCCGGCAATAAACTGTTCGGCGCGTTCCCGCAATGAAGGGCCGATTTTGACCAATCGCATTTGATAAATGTCCATTGTTGTATCCTCCATAGTGGTTTTGTGATAAAATGGAGGTAGACACTCCGCCTGCCGTCCAAGCTATACGGAGCGTCTACCAAAGTGCCGGGCCTTCGCGCCCGGCGCTACTCTTTTTGTCCTGCAATTCCTCGTCCTTTAGTTCATCCAACGCAATCTGTGCCAGGCTGCCAAGCATACCTTCGTAAATCGTCAAACCGCTACTGTTGCACCGAACGTAGACACGGTTTTCATAATTTCGGCGGACATACATCGGGATGTCTTTACCTGTTACATTCATTCCACGGAAGACACCTTCGAGCATCGCCCAGGCTGCCCATAGTTCATGGTCGGTGTCCCACTGTAGCTGGCCTTCTCCATAGTCGTAGGTCAATGTCCATTCTGATTGTTCTGTTAGCGCGTTGGTCATCTATGCCTCCTCAAGCGAATTGTTGTTATGAACGCAAAAACGGCTTGTCGTCGCCGTTGATAGGGCAACAGACAAGCCGTTTGACTTGTAGAAAAGCGTTCGCCGCGTATAATGCGGGTAGCCTTGCTGTTGCGTGCTCAACAGCTGGGTTAGAGCCGTGTGGGTGTTTGCAGCACCTGCACGGCTCGACTACGTCCTAATGGACGTTCATTGTTTGCCTAATAATGCTTCCTTCGACTGATCGTCATTTTCCGAGACCCAATCCCGCAGAAGTTGACGTAAGATTTGGCTTAACGGGACATCTAGCCGCGCAGCCTTCTCCTTTGCCGCTTCTGCTGTTTCTATATCAATCCGGAACTTGAATTCGTCGTCCTTCTTAACCACAATGCCCCCTCTTTGTAAGTACATATCCATTATACACCCATTGTCAAGAGGGCGCAAGCCCCACCGTGCAGATATTCGATTGTCAAAGTATGCGTGTTGGTAAATTCGCGTTGGCGGAAAGACTGTCAAAACTCTACAAGCAAGCAGATGAATAATGCCAACTTCTTGTTCATTAACTGGTCAAGGAACCCAGGATCAGTCCAGGTTTATGTGTGTCTCTGCTAGTAACTCATCGTTCACCCCGCCCGACATGGCCTGTGCCTCTAGCGCCAACTGCTGCCGGCCAAGTTTGGCGAGTCTGAGAATGCAGGCGCTCAATGGGGACAGGCCGCCTGATGGGCTGCCCGGATCGCGGGCTACATTGTATGTAGAAGCCCTTGCCGTTACGGAAGATGAACCCGGGGAAACTTCTGTCACCGTTGATTCTCCTGCTTGACAGTCGGCGGTATTGTTTGTCTCAGTTTTCGCTTTTACCATTCTTCGACTTCTCTCCTTGATTTGAAATAAAAAAAGGGGAGGACCTGGAACCGAAGTTCCAAGTCCTCCCCTTTCATTTCCTTTCCGGTTGCCCGGTCAGGACGCCGCAGGCTTGAAGGCTTCCTGCGGATCGGAGCGCTTAGCCCCAGACCTTTTCACGGTGGTTGTTCACCGTTACATCTTGATTATACATGGTGGCATGCCAAAATCAAGGGGGGATCGGCAAATTGGTTTCGGAATGCGCATATAAGTTTGGCTGCGCAGTAGAGCAGGGCAGAGGACGTGCGCAACGAAAAGGCGAACTTCGTGATCCGTCGCAAGTATATCGGCGGCCGCAGGGGGTGCCGATGCCGGGCTACTGTGTCAACCTTAATGACTGCCAGATTTTGGAGGGCGGCGAGCCGGGTGTCTATGTACGAGGGAATATCCTGCATCACGACGACCGGGCTAAACTCAAAGCGTGGGCAATGCATATCCTTGCCGAGCAGAAAAGGCGAGACGAGGACTCACTCTGTTCTGTTGTCGAACGACTCAACAGAACGGTGTCACAGATCGCAAGGGTTTCCCGGCAATGATTATCCTGGCCCTGGACGCCTAGTCTACGCACATCGGCCACTGTATCGGCGAGGACGCCGACTATGTAATAAGCGGTGTTTTTGTGCCGAAGGGGAAGGCCGACGAGCGGGTGGCGTGGAGGGATTAGGCGATGATCGTGAAGCGGTATGCCAATCTGTGGATGAGTGAGGGGCTGCTGTGGTTTGTGGGGAAGCGCGAGCTGCGGCCCTGCGTGGTGTGGATGTTGTTGGGGGTGGTGCCGGTGTTTGTGGAGCAGAAGGCGCCGGTAGCGGTCAGTTTTTAGCTATCAGCGGTCAGCTTTCAGCAGGGCAAGTGATTACGCGCGTACTCGGATAGAGACCGCGCCGGGGGAAGGGTCTCCCCGGCGCGGTTTTCATTTGCGTGTTCTGGAAAGTGGTTCTATACTGGAAAAGCAAATGAAATGCCCGTGGCAGTGTAGATTTCCAAAAAGAAGGAGAGACATCATGAAGAGCTTAGCAACACTTCTTGCCATTGTTGTCATTGTGGCGATCCTTGCATCAGCCTGCGGTACAGCTACTCCGACCACAGATCAAGCGCAAGTAAAAATTGCGCCTACTGAGAAAGCTGTAGAATCCCCTACAGAGGTTGAGCCAACATCAACACCTGAATCTTCACCAACACCAGAACCAACGGCTACTGTGAAACCGACAGAAACGCCGGAGCCAACAGAAACGCCAGAGCCAACAGAAACGCCAGAGCCAACAAAAGTGCCCGAATTAGGAGACATAGTTGTGGGATTTGGGTATTCGCTTTCTGCTGTTACTCTCGAAGACCCTGCGACAAGGCCGGGACGTTTCTACAAACCGGAATCTGGAAACAAGTTAGTGGCGGTCGAATTCATCGTTGCGAACCTCTCTGGTGAGACGGTGAGTACCAATGTGCTTTATGCAACGTTGATCGATGCTGAGGGCTTTGCGTATGGGGCTAAAACAGGATTGCTTGATATTGGTACGCAGATGGAACTTTTGGATATCAATCCGGGCGAAAAGGTCAAAGGGTGGGCAGGATTTAGTGTACCAGAAGAGGCAGAGCCAGCTTCGTTTAAGTACGCGATTCGGGGTTCATCGAGCAAAGTATTGCAGGTCGGTTTATCCATGCCTGAAGTCGTTCTTGAAAAAGAACCTGAACCTACTAATACCCCTATGCCAGATTTGCCCAAATTAAGTGATGTTATCGAGAATTATGGTTACACCTTATCCACTGTTGCAATTGAGGATCCCGTGCAGAATCCTAGTCGTTTCTATGAACCAGAGGAAGGGACAAGGTTGGTGGCGGTTGAGTTTATTGTTGGCAATACTTCAGGTGAGACGTTCAATTCTAACGTGCTATACGCAGTCTTGGTAGATACTCAAGGCTTTGTGTATGGGGCGAAAACAGGTCTGCTTGATATTAGCAAACAAATGGAGCTTCTGGATGTCAATCAGGGTGAAAAGGTCAAGGGTTGGGCAGGGTTTGTTGTACCGGAAGACTCTGTGCCCGCATACTTCAAGTATGCTATCCAAAGTTCCGCAGAGAAAACACTTATTGTTGGTCTGCTTCCATAATCTCTACCATT